>CAZLAJ010000015.1:0-13900 GCA_964557525.1 uncultured Gammaproteobacteria bacterium
AGTACATTCTTGAGCCATTGCCATTCAGCTTCGGTCAGACAATGGGGACTGCTTTTAGAAGAACACTGTTATCATCTCTTGAAGGGATGGCGGTTGGCGCAGTGAGAGTTGAGGGAGCGCCACATCTCTTTACAACAGTCAAAGGAGTAAAAGAGTCAGTTCTTGACATTGTTCTTAATCTTAAGAAAGTACGCTTTGAAAACGTATCTGGAGAAGGTCATAGAATGAGAATATCTGTTAAGGGGGTATCAAAGATTACTGCAGCAGATATTGAGAGCGATGTTCCCGTTGTAAATAAAGATCTGTACATTGCTGAAGTTACTGATGCAAAAGGGAAACTCGAACTTGAGGCAATGATCGAGCGCGGATATGGTTTTGTTGCATCTGAAGAAAAAGAAGCATCAGAAACAGGTTTTATCACCGTCGACTCATCGTTTTCACCGGTAAAGAAAGTAAACTATACCGTGGAAGAAACGCGGGTTGGTAGAAAATCTGACTATGAAAAATTGACACTTGAAATCTGGACAGACGAGTCGGTTTCGCCTCTTGATGCATTGAAATATGCTGCAAAGATGGTAGCTACTCAGTTTAATCACCTTCTTTCTGCAGATGAGCAGGTACACGCTTCCACAGGTCAGGGTTCTGCCTCATCAGAGGTGAGCGCAGAAGATGAATCAGCCAAACTAGACGACATCATTATCGATGAACTCAATCTTCCGTCCAGAGTAATCAATGCTCTTTTAAGGGAAAACATTGAGACTGTTGCCGATTTGGTCCAGACTGGAAGAAAAAAATTAATTGGAATGAAGGGTGTGGGACGCAAATCCATCGATCTTATCGACGATGAGCTTGCAAAAATGAGTATCAAATTAGACTAAATTGTATGAAGCACGGAAATAGCAAAACTAAATTTGGATCAGGATATGACGCAAACAAGATGCTTACTCGAAAGCTTGTATATAACTTCTTCCGAAATGGCAAGCTTGAGACAACAGAGACCAAGGTGAAGGCCATAAAACCGGTTATCGAGAAGCTTGTGACTAAGCTGAAGACTAATACTCAGGCAAACCGCAACTTTGTCCTTTCTTACATTCCAAACGCTGGAATGGTAGATCAACTGTTTACTCAGGTTGGACCTGCAGTGCAAAATAGGCCAGGCGGTTATCTGCGACATGTCCGTCTAGAACAGCGCATTTCCGACGGTGCAGTTACTGCAAGACTCCAGTGGGTAGATCCAGTGGTCATAGAATACAAAGATGCGCCGACGAAGAGAGATTTGAATGTAAAAGCGGGAGAAAAGAAAGAAGACGTTAAAGAAGCAAAACCTGCCGTCAAACAGACAAAAGCTCAGGCAAAGACTGACGCAAAGGCCAAGTAATAATTTATTAAACATCGTATGAAGCAACACACATCAACAAAAACACTGAATCAACCAGAAGAGGCGCGGTCTTGGCATATCATCGATGCTAAAGATAAGGTTTTGGGACGTATCTCGCCTGAGATTGCACATTTGCTGCAAGGAAAGCACAAGACGAGCTTTAGCTACAATGTTGACAGCGGTGACTATGTTGTCGTGATTAACGCACGTGAGGTGGAGTTAACCGGAAGAAAAGAACAGACTAAGGTGTATCAGAGGTATTCTGGTTTCCCTGGAGGGCTTAAAGAAATCAGCTATGCAGAAATGATGAAAAAAAATCCTGATGAGGTAGTTCGTCGCGCGGTCAGCGGTATGCTTCCGAAGAATAAGCTTCGCGATAGAAGATTGGCACGATTATTTATTTACCCTGGTGCTGATCATCCTCATGCCGATAAAATTGGCAAATAACAGTTATTGATTACATATACTATCCATGGCAAAAAAGGCAAAAGAGATACAATACTTTGAGGGAGTCGGTCGCAGAAAAGAAGCAGTTGCGCGAGTTCGACTCTATTTAGTTGGCAAAGATAAGACTGCCACGATAGGAGCTAAAAAATATAATGTAGGAGATATTGTGATCAATGACAAACCAGCTGCAGAAGTTTTCCCTCATGAATCAGAAAAAAATACATACCTTCAGCCATTTGTTCTTACAAATAGCCAGGATAGGTTTGTAACCACCATTGTTGTGAAGGGCGGTGGACAGAGCGGTCAGTTAACTGCAATTGTTCATGGACTGGCACGCGCATTAAATGAAGTCGACTCTGAATCCTACAGACCTCTTCTTAAATCGAATGGCCTCTTAACCCGTGATCCTCGCACGCGCGAACGGAGAATGGTTGGAACAGGAGGTAAGTCTCGACGCAAGAAGCAATCACCAAAGCGTTAAGCAGACGGTGATTCTTGTATAATACAGTTTATATGAAGGATCTTTCTGTTCTTATTCTCTCATACAATACAGAGGATTTGACCAAACAATGTCTGAATGCGCTCACTGCATCATTATCTCAATCAAATCTTCGGTCCGAGATTATTGTAATTGACAATGCTTCAACTGATGGATCTGTGCAGATGCTTGCTGAGTATAAAAAAAAGCATCACAGCGATCATATTCAACTTACCGTTGAGTACAACACAAAGAATAATGGATTCACTGGAGGCAACAATCAAGCTCTAGCTCTTGCGAGCGGTAAATATATACTCTATCTAAACTCAGACGTCATTATTCATAACGTGGATTTTTTTGTTCTGCTTGAATACCTTGATAATCACAAGCAGGTGGGCGGATTAACGGTAGAGGTAATGCTCCCTACAGGGAAGCTGGACCCAGCCTGCCATCGGGGATTTCCGACACCATGGAATGCGGCTACCTATTTTCTAAAGCTGGAAAAGCTTTTCGGTACAGTTCCTGTAGTTAATAGAGTTGTTGGTGGATACCATATGACGTATAGGGATATGAATAAGATCCATGAAATTGACGCGCCTGCTGCGGCATTTTACCTCACACGAAAGGAGATTGTCGACAAACTGAAAGGTTTTGATGCAGATAATTTTTTTGCGTACGGAGAGGACATAGACCTCACCTACCGTACAAAAGAACTGGGATACTCGATTGTTTACTATCCATATTTTCGCGTAATACACCATAAGTGGTCAAGCGGGCTTAAGAGTAAAGACCCTGCGGTACGGCAGCGTACAAAGACTTACTTTAACGGCGCCATGAAGACGTTCTATAAGAAGCATTATGATAAGAGGTATCCCAAGCTAGTGAACACAATCATGTACTGGTTAATGGACATAAAATCCAAGATGTAGTTTCGAATGGGTTAGATGTGGCGTACGTATGGTAGAACACACATATCTGTACCTGCGTCCTTTTGAAACAGATGCAGTGGAACAAACAAAATCGATAGTGCGGTTCATATAACTATGAAAACAATAGGTATTGATGCACGGTTATATTTTCAAACAGGAGTGGGTGTATATGTACGGAATCTTCTCTATGAACTTCAGCAGCTTCCGCAAAACGATGTACAGTTTTATGTATACATCCTGGAAGAAGATAAGCATCGAGTTACGATGAGCAATCCACAGTTCATCTTGAAAACTGTTACTGAGCGTTGGCACACGTTAGCCGAACAAGCTACCTTCCTGTACAAATTATATAGAGACGATCTTGATTTAATGCACTTTACCTACTTTAGCCACCCGATTCTCTATAGACGGAAGTTTGTCTCTACAATCCATGATGTAACGCTCTTATTAACGAAAACAGGATCTGCCTCCACTCACCACCCGCTTTTGTACCAAATTAAGCATCAGGCATTTGTCAGGGCACTGAAACATCAAGTTATGTCATCAACCTCGATCATTACACCTACTCGTACAGTGAAACAACAGATCATCTCTCTGTTCGGGGGTAGGCATGAGTCGAAAATAGTTCCGATATATGAAGGGATAGATCGAGAGTTTGTACACGCGAAGGAGAATATACAGTTGAAACACACACTTCCTGAACGATACTTGCTATATGTTGGTAACTTTTACCCTCATAAAAATATCGAGCGCTTCATAGATGCATTTTCATCTGTTAAGGGGGATGTCTCGCTTGTTCTTGTTGGTCCGCATAACTATTTCTTCGAGCGAATACAGAAAGATATCGACCGTCGTGGTCTGTCTAATCGGGCAGTACTGTTTCCAAACGCAACAAATAGCGATCTTGCGTATATGTATCGGCATGCGGTCTGTTATGTGCAGCCATCACTATCTGAAGGGTTTGGGCTGCCTGTTATTGAAGCAATGCATTTTGGTTGTCCGGTTGTTGTTTCATCAATTCCCGTATTTAAGGAGATTGCTCCACAGGCTACTATGTTTGATCCCCATGATACTGCTGACATGCAGCGCACCATTCAAAAGGTAGTGAATAGTCCTCACGCCATACATCATATCACTCTGCCGGAAGAGTTTTCATTTAAGCGCATGGCTGAGCAGACTCAAGAGGTGTACAAACGTGCGCTTAGCAATCTATGAAAAAAATAGCGATTGTTTATGACTGGATGGACAAATGGGGAGGAGTCGAACGGATGCTGCTTATACTTCATGAATTGTTTCCACACGCAGTGTTTTATACCTCGTTTGTAGACTATGATACAGCTATTTGGGCTCAGTCACTCAATCCTCGCACATCGTATATGCAGAGACTCCCCCGTTTCATATTGAGAAATAGGGTGCTTTCCTTACCATTTTTTACGTATGCTTTTGAGTCATTCAATCTGAGAGAATATGATGTGGTGATCTCTGTTTCTTCTTCGTTTGCAAAGGGAGTAGTGACAGACCATCATACCAAGCATATCTCAATTATTTTAACGCCACCACGGTTTTTATGGCAGGGGGAAGAGAACTATAAGAAGGGAGGGATGGTGGGGTGGGTGTTGAAGCGTAGGCTCCGTGAATGGGATGTGGTTGCTGCTGAGCGACCTGATACGTTGCTTGCTATCTCAAAAACAGTAGCGAACCGATGCAAGAAGTACTATAAAAGAGATAGTCTCGTTGTCTATCCTCCGTTTGACAGCAACTATTGGGATAAGGTGAAGAGCAAGCTTCTGCATACTGGAGTATCAAAAGAGTTAGTTAGTGACCTGTCGGGGTCGCGGTTCGGTCTCGTTGTAAGTAGGCTAGAACGGTATAAGCGCATTGATATTGCGGTGGACGCGTTCCGAGATGGCGCTCTGTCAAAGCATTATGACAAGCTTGTCATCGTCGGTAAGGGTACTGAAGAAAAGAGATTGAAGATAAGAGCAGGATCAAGCAAGTTAATTTGCTTCTATCAGTCGATAACTGATACTGATTTAGCTTGGTTATATCATAGTGCATCTGCACACATTATGCCCCAGGAAGAAGACTTCGGATATACCAGTATCGAAGCTCAGTTCTTCCATTGCCCTGTTGTCGCATTCAGTAGAGGTGGAGCATCCGAGACAGTTATAGACGGAAAAACCGGCATTTTATTTGATATGCAGACGCCATCATCGTTAATTGAGGCACTTGCAAGATTGGCATCGATGAAATACAATTTGAGCACAGTAAACACACAAGCATTTCAGAACAACGTTGCACAGTATGACAAAGCGCAGTTTGCAACAGTCATGAAGGATATTACCAATTTGTAAGCATCTATGAAAGCAGTGATATTTGCAGGTGGGGTAGGAACAAGATTATGGCCATTATCTAGAAAGAAATCACCCAAACAGTTTGAAAAAATTCTTGGCGATAAGTCTACATTACAGATATGTGTCGATCTGCTTAAGCCCGATTTTAATGATGAAGATATCTACATCGGCACAACCAAGGATTATGTTGAGCTTGTTTCATCTCAGCTTCCTCAGATCCCACAAGAAAATATCATTGGCGAACCAATGCGCAGAGATCTGGGACCTGCGGTTGCCTTCTGGATGGGGTATCTGTCTCAAAAATTTCCCTCTGAGCCAGTAATCATTTTGTGGGCCGACCATTTGATTCGTAATAGAAGCAAGTTTAAACAGATTTTGAAGGCGGCAAACGAACAACTTTCCCGTGAACCAAATAAGATTGTCTACTTTGGACATAAGCCTCGTTTTGCATCGACAAACCTCGGGTGGATAGAAACAGGAAAGACACTTGAGACGCAGAATGGGGTAGAGCTGAAAGAGTTTAAAGGGTTTAAGTACCGACCAAAGCAAGAGGTGGCAGAGGCATACTTTTCAAACGACAATTTTTCTTGGAACCTCGGAACATTTGCCTCTACCCCCCAGTTTCTTTATAAGCTGTTTGAACAGACAAACCCAAAGATATTCCGTCTGGCGGAAGCGATAATGCAACATGTGGGGCAGCCGGATTTTGCGGATCAGTTTGCAAAGTACTATGCCCAAATGCCAGCCATACATGTTGATAATGCTATTGCCGAACAGGTGGATCTAGATCTCGTATACGTGATCGTAGACGATCTTGGCTGGAGTGATGTTGGCGCGTGGGAAGCGCTAAAAGAGGCATTAGAGGAAAATAAGGAAGAAAATATTACGAGAGGAAGAGTTCATATTGAAAACTCAGTTGACAATCTTGTATACAACTATCAGGAAGACAAGCTGGTTGTCGGTATTGACCTGCAGGAGCTTTTGGTAGTAAATACACCAGATGTGCTTCTGGTTGCAAACAAAAACTCAGTCGGTAAGATTAAAAAGTTAGTTGAAGGATTTGAAGGAACTGAGAACGAGGTTCTAACTTAAATCTGTTACAATAAAAATTCATGGGCAGCAGTTTGTTGATCTTTCACGCAGATACCTATAATAGGTATGTAAAAAGACTGGTGGACGTGTTTCTCTCTTTGATTGCGCTCATTTTATTCTCTCCTTTTTGGATTCTCACCTCAATTGTCATTAAGCTTGATTCACGGGGCCCAATTCTTGCGGATGTGCCCCCCCGGGTGGGTCAGAATGGCAAGTTGTTTAAGATGTTCAAATTCAGGTCGATGGTGGTGAATGCTCACATACTCCTGAGGGTCGATCCCCGATTTAAAGCGGTATATGATGAGTATAAAAAGGGAAGTTATAAGCTCAAAAATGATCCACGGATCACCCGTGTCGGTCTGTTCATCCGAAAGCATTCGATAGATGAAGTTCCACAGTTTGTAAATGTGCTTCGCGGAGAGATGAGTATTGTGGGGCCAAGAGCATATTTTCCAGACGAGCTAGAAGAGCAACAAAAAAAGTATCCTCAGACCCGAGAGCTGGTGAAAAAAGTACTTTCTGTTAAACCAGGAATAACAGGTCTATGGCAGGTCTCAGGCCGTTCTGAGATTAACTTTGATAAGCGGGTAGAGATAGATGCAAAGTATGTTGACAATCTCTCTCTGCAAAACGATATCAAGATTATCTTCAAGACACCACTGGTAATACTTACCGGCAGAGGAGCAAAACAGGAAAATAAAATTCAAGACTCAAAACTGGAGTTCATAAACAATCTTAAATAATCCTGCTAGAGCAGTTGATTGGGAGAAGCATTTGATCCTTTGTAGGTTTATTGAGATCTATACAGCGCTCACGCGTGTTATAATATATAACTGTTTTATCCATTCGTACACATTTTAGAAGCACAAGAATGAGACGAAAATCTAAAAAGAAGCTATTAATACCCATTTTTTTCGGCTTATTAACGGTTCTAGCAGTTGCCGGATACCTTTTGGTGTATAGACCATATACTCGGATAAAAGCGAAGGCGGACGTGTTAGTTGCTTCTGGGCGTGAGCTGAAGACTGTGCTCAAACAGAACGACATCGACCTTTTGAAGAAAAAAATGGATGTATTTGGTACTCAGTATAAGGAATTTGAGACCGAGGCGAAATCAGTATACTGGGCGGCGTTCATTCCCTATGTCGCTGACTTCAAAAGCGGAGTTGAGGCGGGATCATATCTTGTTAATGCAGGTCAAGAGGGTATTAGGGCGATTGAGCCACACGCTGATCTCATTGGTTTTAAAAAAGGACAAACATCTTTTGTTGAGAAGCCAGCTGAAGACAGACTTCAGACTGCAGTTCAGACACTGGATCAGGTGCTCGGTAAAATCGATGTAGTATCAGAAGATATTAAACAAGCTCAGAAACGTATCGACTCGATTGACCCTAATAGATATCCTGAAAAGATCGGAAATACCCAAGTGAAAGCCACAATCACAAATCTCAGAGATCAGTTCCATGGGTATGCCTCTCTCTTCGTGGATGCGCAACCCCTGTTAAAGGAGCTTCCAGCAATCTTTGGGACGGATAAAGAGAAGACGTATTTAATAATGTTTCAGAACATATACGAACAGAGAGCGACTGGTGGATTCTTAACCTTCTATGCAGTAGCGAAGATGAAGGGCGGGAAGATAGCGATCGAAGGTTCAGATGACATATACGGCATCGATAATAGTATTGGAAATCATCCTCCAGCTCCCGACAAGATACTTTCCTACCATAAAGGTGTAACTCAGTTCAATCTCCGTGACAGTAACTTATCACCTGATCTTGTTGAGTCGGTCAAGTTGTTTGATTCACTCTATCAGAAAAGCGGAAAAAGAGTCGAGTATGACGGAATTATTTTCTTAGATGCGAAAGTATTGGTAGATATGCTTCAAATCTTTGGAGATACAGAAGCAGGTGGTGTGCGATTTAGCGCAAATAAAGATGCTCGATGTGATTGTCCGCAGGTAATCTATACTCTCTTTGATATTGTAGACCGTCCGGTGGGATATGTGAAGGAGAATAGGAAGGGTATTGTAGGACAGCTCATGTACGCTCTCTTCTATAAAGCAATAGGCTTTTCGCCTTCAAAGTACTGGGGGATTCTCACTCAAAAAATGCTCGTGAATCTTGATGAAAAACACATGCTTCTCTATTTTAAGGATCCGCAAACTCAAGCTGCGGTTGAGAAGGTGAATTATGCAGGAAGAATTATTGAAGCAAAGGGTGATTACCTGCATGTTAACAACGTAAACTTCGCAGGTGCGAAATCAAATTTGTTTGTACAGAAAACCATTACTTCGAAAACTACACTTGGTGGACAGATTCAGCGCGAGGTTGAGATAGAGTACCGGAATCCATATCCCCATTCTGACTGTAATTTGGAGCGTGGGGGATTGTGCCTGAATGCTCCGTTGCGCAACTGGCTTCGTGTATATGTACCCAAAGGATCAAAGCTAATTGACTTTAAAGGATCACAGACTAAGGTGCAGACATATGATGAACTGGGAAAGACAGTATTTGAAGGCTTCCTTATCGTAAATCCTGAAGGTAAGGCTACCGTTAAGATAACGTATACGCTTCCTGCAACAATCGCGCAGGATGGGTATTCGCTGGTGGTTCAAAAGCAACCTGGTGAGTCTGAACTGAAGCTGAATGTAGAGATTAATAATGAAAAAAAATATCAGGGAGTATTGCGTAAAGACATGCAGTTCTCTCGATAGAGCTGTAAGCCTGACCTATTAGTATGCCTTCCATCTACACATCAGAAGCGTTTGTATTGAAAAAGAAACAGTTACTTAAGCAGGATCTTCTCATTACTCTCTTTATGAAGGAAATGGGCAAGGTTCGTGTTATGGCAAAGGGAGTGCAAAAATTAACAAGCAGAAGAGCTTCTGGAGTAGAGACAGGAAACTTCATCCATGCGACCGTTCACGAATCAAATGGAGCATTTTTTCTAAATGATGTACGACTCATATCAGGGTTTACGATGATAAAAGAGAGCGAGCAGAAAAGGAAAGCCGCATATCTTTATTTTTTTATCCTTGATCGCATCCTTCCCGAGAATCAGCAAGAAGAAAAGGCGTATGCACTCACAAAACAGTTTTTGGTTTCACTATCGAAACATGCGCATTCTTCAAATGATTTTGTTAGTGATAATTTGTATGACTTGCTTGTCGTGCTGGGATACGTGAGGCACCCTCTACCTTACCACGATCTCATTGCTACAGTAGAGAGTATTATCCATGAAAAAATACCTCAGGATATTATATAATCTACATCATATTAAATATCTGACACTATCTGGTGTTTTTGTTTTTTTGTATCAATTATTCGAATAAAAAATTATGGATGAACTCATCTCTTTATGTAAGCGACGGGGGTTTGTATTCCCCTCCTCCGAAATCTATGGAGGTTTGGCAAACGCATACGACTATGGTCCTCTCGGGGTGGAGCTTATGCGTAATATTCGAAACGCTTGGTGGAATACCTTTATTAGAGAACGGGATGATATGGTTGGGTTAGATTCGCAGATTATCGTTCATCCTCAGACATGGGTAGCATCAGGTCACGTTGCTTCTTTTTCTGATCCACTTGTTGAAGATGTAGTAAACCACAAGCGGTATCGTGTTGACCATCTCATAGAAGCGTGGTTGTCAAAACAGAAAAATGAAACATATCGAGATTTGGTAGTTGAAAATATGACTCTTGAAGAGATGAGTGTATTTTTAAAAGAGAATAATCTGAAAAGCCCTGATGGAAATTTGCTGAGTGAACCGAGAAAGTTCAATCTTCTGTTTGAAACGCACGTTGGTGCGGTGGCTGGAGACAAGGATCTTGTGTATTTGCGAGGAGAGACTGCTCAAGGTATATTTATAAACTTTAAAAATGTTCTTGATTCAAATCGAGTTACCCTCCCGTTTGGTATTGGACAGATTGGAAAAAGCTTCAGAAATGAGATCACAACAGGACAGTTCGTATTTAGAACCTTCGAGTTTGAGCAGGCAGAGATCGAATATTTTTTTGATCCTGAAAAAACTCCGTGGGAGCAGTTGATGGATCAATGGAAAAATGATATGTGGGGATTCGTCTCTCAAGTGCTTGGAGTGAGAGAAGAAAACTTAAGATGGAGAAGGCACACTGATAAAGAACGAAGTCATTACAGTAAGGATACATATGATCTGGATTATAAGTTCCCGTTCGGCTGGAAAGAGCTTTGGGGGGTAGCATATCGGACTGATTACGATCTCAAACAGCATATGCACTATTCAGGTAAGAGTTTGGAGTATGTCGACACTGACGGAAAGAAGTTTGTTCCCCATGTAATAGAGCCAGCTGTTGGGGTAAACAGGCTCTTCTTTATGATTCTTGCAGACAGCTTTAGAAAAGATAGTGATAGAGTATGGCTTCAGCTTAAGCCACAGCTGGCGCCGTATACGGCTGCCGTATTTCCTCTTGTATCGAATAAGCCGGAGCTTGTAGAACTGGCAAGACAGGTATACAGAGAGGCAAAACCCCATATGTCTGCTTACTGGGATGATCGGGGGAACATCGGTAAACGATATAAATATCAGGACGAGATTGGAACGCCATTTTGCATAACCGTTGACTATGGAACCTTAGAAGATAAATGTGTTACTATAAGGAATAGAGACACAATGAAGCAGGAGAGAGTTTCTGCTTCACATGTTGTTGAGTATATTAACAGTGAGTTAACAGTTTGAATCTGAATATGAATACTGATAGAAAGCCGATGTTTGTTGCACTTGCAGTTATTGTTGGTGTTGTTATCTTGGGTGGAGTGTATATGATGAGCAGAAGGTCCACAGCAATCCCACAGACAACAGCCATTACCCCAACTTCAGATATCATCCCAACAGTAGATAGCTCTGTAAAGGTAACCCTGGCTCCAGCTGAGGCAGGCAAGGAAGTGGTATTGTCAGTAAGTGGAGTTCCCAAAACAACGGCGTCTATTGATTATGAATTGTCGTATAACACCGCAGCGCAAGGTCTTCAGGGGGTGATAGGCACATTAACGGTTAAGCCCGGTGAGACGACAGCTAAAAAACAGCTTACTCTAGGCACCTGTTCATCAGGAACGTGTGTATATCACAAGGTAGAGGGCCCGGTTCAATTAACCTTGAAGTTCTCAGGCGAGTATGGACAGAAAATCTATGAGAAAGAGCACGAACTTGACACAAAATAAGAGTGGTCGCTTAGTTATATTCGTTATATATTTTCACAAGTAAGGGGGTGTCATTTCATCTATGCCAATCATAAAATCAGCGAAGAAAAAAATGAGAAAAGATCTTAAAAAGAAAGCAGGAAATAAGGCACACGAACAGAAGTTGCTCAAATCAGTTAAGGCGGTTTTCAAAGGAAAAGGAGACGGTCTAAAAGATCTCGTTTCCAAAGCGCAGTCAGCAATTGATAAAGCAGCTAAAAAAAATATTATTCACAAGAATAAAGCTCGACGGTTAAAGGCGCGTGTTAGTAAGACAGCTCGCTAACATGAAATATAATATCAATCTGCTTAAAGAGGAGAAGAAACAGACTCTGATCGACAGAGTTTTTTATTTTGTCCTTAACTACCTGCGTTACATTATTGTTGTGACGCAGCTGGTAGTTATCTGCACTTTTTTTGCAAAGTTTGCCTTAGATCAGCAGATAGTTGACCTTCAGGAGGAGATTGATCAGAAACAGGAAATTGTAAAGATGTTTCAACCACTGATTAAAGATTCTCGTACTGTGAGCGTACGGCTGAAGGAGATAGAGAATATTGCAAACCAGCAGCCTCTTCAGGAAGAGATGGTGAGATATGTGCTTCAACGCTTTCCTAAGGATTTTACCTTAAAGGAGATGACGATCAATAAAAACGGAATTACACTGATAGGCAACACGGTAAATGCTGCAACTCTTGAGTCGTTTAACGCGCGGCTGCGGTCAGAAAAGAAGTTTAAGATGATTAACCTGAAGAGTATACGCAGATCTGTCGGCAGTCTTGAGTTTTACATAGAAATGCAGCAGTTTAAATCATAGTATTTTTATGGATAAGAAGAAAATAATAAGCTATCTTACTTCTCAAAAATCAAGGGATTATTCCTATCTTATTGCTTTTTTTATTACCTTCTCTTTTTTTGTATTTGCGCTCATTCGACCCAATCTGCTTGAGATATTTTCATCTATTGAAAAGATTGACCAGATGAAAACGGTAAACAGCTTTTATGAAAAAGAGATTAATAAAAGTCTTACCTTGCAGTCAGAGATGGAAAAGGTAGCTCCTGAATTGTTTATCGTAGAACAGGCTGTACCTAAAACTCCACAGATCAATAAGATGTTATTTGACATACGGACTTTGATAGATGAGAATAATCTGGTGATCGACAAGATGCATATCTCTGACATTAATCTTACTGATGTAAGTAAGAGAAACGCATTGAAATCTGTTCGTGTGAATATACTATTAAATGGACAGTTTGATGGAATAAAGGGATTTTTAGAAGGAGCTAATAAACAGAGAAGGCTTAAGATCATGGATAGGGCATATATATCAAGAGAAGAGGATATCACCAACTCAGCTTCGGTAAGCGGCGCACTTAAGCTCGAGGTTAGTATTATTGGTTATTATCTATGAAACAACGCGAGTTATTTATTCTATCTGTAACTGTATTTTTAACCATAGTTGCATGGGTGCTATTTGATCTAAACTCACTCAGCAAGAAGATTACCATTCGGTCCAATATTTCTCAGTTTGAGCAGGTTGATTTTTCAGTAAAAAGCTCGATAGTTGAAAATTTAAAACAGCGTAAGCAGTAATGAGTTATTCAGACCTTTATATTCATCGTTCGGCACGGGTGCCTCAGTTTTTTGTTGCGGCTGTGTTGGCAGTGCTTGTGTTTGGCGGTGTTTTATCGTATACGTTCAGACCTCAACAATCACAGGCATCTGCGGGAAAGGTAGATCAGCACTTGCAGGTAAACATTATGCAAAGCCAGGCAGGCATCTACTGGCAGACGGTGAAACCGGCGATAGGGTGGGTTATGTACGGAGAATCAGCGGGAGATATTACTCATGTTGCGCGAGATGAAAGAGAGGTTGGCGATTCCAAGTTATCAGCTCAACACCACTATGTTCTGATACGTAACCTAAAACCTAATACTCAGTATTATTACAAGATAGTATCTGATAATAGTATCGTTCTTGATCCGAAGACAGGCAAACCTTTTGAGATC
>CAZLAJ010000016.1:0-13059 GCA_964557525.1 uncultured Gammaproteobacteria bacterium
TTCACCCCTTTTTATGTTTAATGTATAAATTAAGCGATTTTGATACTCATGTTGCAATGGGAATAGAAGGATAATTGTAATTGCGCAGCATTAAGGGCGCGTAACAATCCGACTTTGTTGGAGTAAGAGAGATGTACGCATAGTTTAAGATCGCCTACCACCCTACCTCTTTAATATGTGACGTTAGTTTTCACTCCATTGTTGTATTACTTTCTAATGAGCTTGGTGGTATAGTATTGTCTCGGCTTAATTCTTTTACTAGCTGACCAAGTCGTCTTTTGTTATGCATGTTTGCCCATGTAACATACCTTAACGCAAGTATAATTCCTAAAATACCTCCGGCTGCGTCTGCGATGAGATCGTTCATCGTGTCATGAAGCGGATCTTCAGTGAGACTACCTTGAAACTTGTGCCAACCTTCAACCCGCGGATAAATAATCTGATCTGAAGAATATTCTACTATTTCCCAAGCTGCTCCAATACCAAGAGTCAGGAAAAATACGAGTACCATCATCATCCTGGTGGTAGTATGTAGTTTGCCGGTGCGGTACATAGTATAGAAGATTATGAAGCCGATAATCCCCATAAACATCGGGAGCATGAGATGGACAAATTTATCATAGTAGGGAACAGTGGTATAAAAATCCCTCGCTTCCCCTATAACGAACTGAATGAGTACCATCACGAGAAGCAGAATCTCAATCTCGATGGGAATATAGGGAATGAGTTTACGAGTAAATACATTCGGGAGTGTAATAACCAGAAGGCAGATAAGGGTAATGATGCCTATGGCGGTTTCGCCAAAGAAAATCTGAACGAACGCTGATGTGAACAGAAGAACTCTTAAAAAAATATCAAGCCAGATTGTTCTCGGTCGCATATTATGAGTTTTTGCTGTGTTGTTGACAGACCGTCTTATTTTATCGATCATATGAGTTAATCGTGTCTAATGATATTACCTATTTGTATATACAGTAGACATGATGACAGTAAAAACACTATTACAATCATGTAAGAAGATGGTATTTCCTCCTTAGTAAATTATTACTGATCTCTCATAGTAGCATTACTGTTAAGTCATAAAATGTATCTATTTACCAATTATTACCATGTATGAATAGTGATAATGCGGGGAGAGGGCTGAATATAGTCCTTGGCATACTGCTCATCATCCTCGGTCTCGTGGTCTTGGGTGCTCAAGTGTTCACCACGCTTGCAACTACCTACTTCTTGGGGTGGCTGCTGGTTATTGGTGGTATATTTGAGTTCTTCGGGGGTATTTTTTCAGGCAGAGTCTCTACCGCTCTGTTGTCGATGTTCGCCGGTATACTCACCGGTGTGGTAGGCGCAATATTAATAGTTAATCCTACGGCTTCAGCTCTGGTTCTTACTATTCTGATGTCGATCGTCTTTATCGTGATCGGCGCAATGAGGATGGGTGAGAGTCTGTTTAGTAGACAGGGCAACTGGGGACTTACGTTTATAGGCGGATTTCTGGTGCTCCTCCTTGGCCTTATCATCATGGCACAGTGGCCTGTATCCGGACTCTATATTATTGGTCTCTTCCTGGGGCTTGAGTTTATAGTAAGCGGAATTGCGCTTACCGTATCAGGATTCGGCCATAGTGAAGAGCAGGCAGTCCAGCAAACTACGGCACCAGCACAGGATAGGAGATACACGTAAGATGGGGTGTTAAAAGTTAGTGTTACGTAACCACGATGCAAAAAGATAAACCTGTAAAAGGAGTGGGCGAAAATGAAGAACGGATGTATGAGCACATCAAATCGAGCGGAAAAAAACGCTACGGCAAACGAGCTGATGAAGTCGCCGCACGTACGGTACTAAAACACCACAAACAAAAAGGACATGAACCTGGAGAGTAATTATTCCTCTTCCTCTTTCATGGCATCTGCCTTCGTTTTGTGAATTGTTCCGTGTATGTGTTCCGGAGATGAGTAGATCGTATACAGTTTCAGCTCATCTCCTTTATTTTTTATGTTATGTACGGTTCCAGCCGGAACAACCACAACATCATGTTCATCAAAGTCAAATGTTTCGCCTCCTATAGTTGCCTCACCCTGTCCCTCCACGACAAATAACATCTGGTCAGTCGATGGGTGGGTCTCAGTGCCGATATCTTCACCGCGTTTTAAACACATGAGCACCAGTTGTGAGTGCGCCCCGGTGAAGATGACATGGCGGAAGTAGGGATTTTCCTTTGCAAGCTGTTTAATATCTTCATGAAACATACGTAATACACCCCCTTTCATTCAGTAGTAATACCTCGTTATACACTCTTTTCCTGTCTTTTTGCAAGTGAGGTTGCGGTGATGAGTAAGATTGTTAGGTACATAAAAAATCCGTATACGCAAGCAGGTAAGTTTGCGAGCTTAAAGGTGCTACCACATTTGATAAATGCGTTGCTGCAACCGCCAGCAAACAGCTCATTGTAGGAAAGGTAACCAGAGAATAGAAGGCCTGCGAGAGAGATGATAAGGATTGTTTTAAGGGCAGCGGAATGTTTCATATGTAACAATCTTAGTTATTCTGTAACAAATAATCGGTGATTGGCATCACGATTGGAGGTCAAGTTCCTGTGCAAGTATTTCTAGATGAGAAAGGACAATGTCGCCGTTCGTGTGTGATATATGTCCTTCTCGCTGTAGTTTCTCCCATTCTCGACTGGTGGTCTCTCGTGTCATTGCGGCGAATGAGGCAATATCTCGGTGGGTAAACTTCTGTTTTATGACTACTTTCTGTCCATCCTTTTCTCCAAAGTGTCTGGCAAGGTATAAGAGAATGGATATTACCCGTGCGCGTGCTCTTCCGAACGCCATCAGTTCAATTCTTCCTGTTAACTTATCGAGGCCTGATAGTATTCGTTTAGTAAAGCTTAGGAGTATTTCGGGTTCAGACTTCATAAACTCGACCGTTTTTCCGCGGGGAGCAGTGTGAATCTCAACTTCGGATATCGTTTCAAAGTAATAACGATTTGGTGTGTCATTAAGACCCCAGGTCATCGGAAAGAAAGAGCCAGGTGCCAGTATGTGAATAGTTACCTCTACTCCTGCGGGTGAGATACCAAATTCACGTACGAATCCTTTTTTCAGATAGATTATTCCCGGTGGCGTATCGTGAGGGTGGAGAAGAGTAGTTCCTGCCGGATGAATCTGGCGAGTAAACTGGGAGAAGAATGTATATATTCTGTCTTCTAGTGACATTTATATGCTATTATAGCATGTTGTGTGATATCGCTCACAGTATCCGTGAGTGAAACACTTTACTGTATATCTATGAAAGGCAAAGTAACGACCATTCTGTTTGTTATTGCTGTGTTGGGCCTTTTCGACGCCCTCTTTCTGACGTATAAACATTTTACTCATTCTGTTCCGCCTTGTCAGGTTAACTACATTTTTTCTGATTGCGGGCGAGTGTTGAATGGTCCATACGCAACAATGCTGAATATTCCAACAGCAGTATGGGGGGTAGTATATTACTCTTTTGTACTTCTCATTATTTCCCTCGGGCAACGAATGCATCGGAAGATGTATTCAACCCTCCTTGTAGCAGTTACTACAGGAGGGTTTTTCTTTTCAGCCTACTTTGTATTTCTTCAGCTTGTTATCATCAGGGCAGTATGCTTATACTGTATGGTATCTGCATTTCTCTGCACGATGCTCTTCATTCTGTCCATTGTTAATAAGCAGATGAATCGGTATGCAGGTGCTTATCTGGAATTTCTCGAGTAATATTCCTTTTTTAGGTGCGGGTAGTACCATCGTAAATCCCGGCAGGATTCGTTCGTTTTTCTTCCCTTTCACGAAGCGCTTGTTGTATCTGTTCGTTGGTTGCGCTGCAGCCAGGACATACTGTAAGTTCACACGGGTCGGCTCTGCCTGTCCATCCGCAGAGCGGACAGGTGAGAGAGTATTCCTTCCGTTCCTTTACGTCTGCTCCGTACATTAGTACGCTCCCTTTTCTCATCATAGTTGCATATGGGTTAAAGAGATCAACTGATTTGAGAATTGATGTAGCTGAACATCCATAGAGAAATATCTCACCATTATATGCGTATGGAAGAATCGATTCTATATACCCCCTTTTCCAATCATGTTCGGTCCGCGGGATATCACTCCGCTTAAGGGAGGCAAATGATGGCTGTTCATACCCGAGCATTTCAGTAAACTGATCGATAATGTCTGTAAATGTATGATCCTGAGCGTTAGGACTATTACGCTTGCTTCGATACACAACCTCATGTGGATGCATGTACCCTTGTTCTATTAACGCTCGATTGAGTTTTAGAAAGTCGTTTGTATTCATACCCATCGCGAATGGGTTTGTTAGATAGTACATGGCAACTTTTTCTGTATCTTCTGATGAATTTGGTCTAAAGAATGATGGTCTTATTACGTTGGCTTGTGAAGCGTATACATCAAGCAATTTGGTCACATCAAATGATGGTGCTACTTTAATATTGATATGTTTGCTGCCCTCTGGTGTGTTCACACTAATGTAGAGTCGGCCGGAATCAAACTGAAACCCAAGTCCGGAATCTCCGTGCGCAGAGTACCATATGTTTACGCCATTTGGGAGGGGAGGTTGGGCATTGTGATGTGATTCAGATGGTTTGGTGAGTGCATCAAATTTCCGCCAACCCTCTATCATCCGTCCACCGCGTTCACGCAGATCAATACCAGTTTCAATACTAAATAGTGGGTCGGCAACGGGAAGAGTGTATGTAGCACCATTAATGGTGTAATAGTTATAGGGGATTGATACTGGCTCATCAGCCCCGAACTCTCTCTTATACGATTCAACGTTTCGTTTGTATTCTTGGACAGCATATTGCCAGCCCACACGTTCGGTTACTTGTTGAAGTCGTTTAGCTTCATGAGGGTTTAAACCTAGAGAATTGATGCTCTGTCTGTTAGAAGGTAAGTGGTTAAGAGATAATTCAGCGGTTGCAGCCATAATGGTTCCCTGCTCGGGGAGAGGTACATTCTGGCAAGTATTCGGGCTTGTCTTTAGTTTCCTAAAGCGTACCGCTGCGGCACAGCTACCGATTGTGAACGGTATTCCTTGCGATCCGGTATTATCCGGTGGCCTTCCCCCTTTCGGAGTGGCTTAACAGAATGGAAAAATGGTAACTATTTTTTTAACTTTGTAATTTTGATTTCTTCTTTCGAATTATACTTCCTACTTAACATATATAGGTAGTCAGATAGGCGGTTAAGATAGGACAGAACACTTATATCGATTTTTACATATGATTCTTCAACAGCTACTACGTTCCGTTCTGCCCGTCTGCAGGTGCTTCGTAACAGATTCAGCCATGATGATTCTTTGGTGCCCTGCGGGAGGATGAAAGATGAAAGAGCAGGTAATGTTTTTTCCAGTTCATCAATCTCTCGTTCCATCTCTCCGGTTCGTTTATTGAGCGATTGTAGTGAGATGGGGCTTTGGGCAAGGTATGCCATAATCTCATATAAATCCTTTTGAACTTTTGTAAGAGTAGGAGATAGATCTGGAATTTCAGTAATTACTACACCGATCATGCTAGTAAATTCATCGATAGCTCCATTTGCCTCGATGATCGGATGATTCTTCTTCATTCGCTTATTACCCCAGACTGCTGTCTCACCCTGATCCCCGGTTTTTGTATAGATTGGCATATCAGCACCTTGCATACCCGCAGTTGTAACACTTCGCACACCCCTCTTCATTAATGAGCGCAGCAACACCGCATTCGCTGCAGATATCTGCTGAGCCCGCTGTTTTATGTTCCGCTTCCATCAATGATGGCTGCACTGATTCCGGCGCGATCACACGCGTAGCTTCTTCCAACTCTTCTTTTTTCTCTTTTGAGGCGTGACCGTTGATCATAAAGTGCATAGAAAGCACCTTGGCGATCGCATCAGGAAGACTCTTAATTCGATCTTTACCAAATCCGGTGGGCATGCTGCCTCCAATATCTTTCATCTCATCGATAACTCTTCGAACCCGATCAGCTGGGGGGAGGTGGGACGAGAGTCTGAAGCATAGACTGATCATTCGTCCTAGACCTTCAGCCATTGCGTACAGATCGGTACCTGCTTTACCTACTCCATTAATGAATACTTCATGAGGTTCGTTTTGGTCATCTGTATTGATGGTGATATATGCGGTACCGACCGGCGTCTTCATCTTATATGTTGCTCCTTTAACAACCATAGGACGGGGCTTTACAGCAGGCTGTACAGCTTTAGGCACTTCTTTTGGAGTCTCAGCTCGTTCCAGCACTCCTGGTCTGGAACCATCCCTGAAGTAAGTAATACCCTTTAATCCAAGGTCATACGCCATGGTATACAGCTTTTTTACATCTTCAACCGTATGCGAGTTAGGCGCATTGCATGTCTTTGAGATAGAGGCATCAATATATTTTTGGATTACCGCCTGTACCTTTACATGGTCTTCAGGAGAAAGATCGTTTGCTGATACAAACCATTTTGGTCGTTTTACTGTACCGTCTTTAATTTCCTTTTCGTTCTTTTTGTACCATGCTTCGTAGAGCGGATGTCTGACAATGTGTTGGCCGAGACGATCATTTCTGATGAATTCAAATTCGAATATGGGTTCGATGCCCGAGCTTGAGTCCGCAAGAAGCGAGGTGCTTCCTGTTGGTGCCTGAGTTAATAGTAGTGAGTTTCTGATTCCCTGTTCCTTGATATCTTTTCGTACGTCTTGCGGCAGTTCTTTGATAAATGCTCCTTCGAGATATTTTTCCTGATCGAACTTCATGAAAGACCCTTTTTCTTTTGCATTTTCGGAAGATGCGCGATACGCCTCGTCCCGAATTATTTTGTACACCTTGTCAATAAATTCAAGCGATTCGTCTGATCCATACTTCATATGGAGTTTTATAAGAGCGTCTCCAAGCCCCATGGTCCCAACACCGATTCTCCGTTCTCCCTCTTTCTGCACCTCCTTTATTTGGTCGTAGAAGTACGGATTCATGTCTATGAGATTGTCCTGAAACCTGACAGCAGTGCGGACAAGTCTTTTAAGAAGAGTGAAATCAAATTTGCCCTTTTTGGTGATGTCTGTGCTTTTTACCAGAGCTGACAGATTAATAGATCCAAGATTGCAGACTCCCCATGCTGGTAACGGTTCCTCGCCGCATGGATTAACACAGTTAACTTTGTTCCAGTACCAGTTGTTGTAGTACGTGTTACAGCGGTCCATGAATACAACGCCTGGTTCGGCTGACTTCCACGCAGCCTCTGCAATCATATCCCAGATCTTTCGAGCTTTGACGACTTTGTGCACCTTAATCTTCTTGCCCAGCGCCTTCCACTCTTTCATATCTCCCCTCCATAACTCATCGTATTGAGGGTCTTGTGTATCGGGGAAGATGAGTGGCCAGTCTTCGTCGTTTTTTACGGCCTTCATGAAGTCGTCAGAAATGGCGAGTGAGAGGTTTGCACCATTAATCTTATGGAGATCCTGTTTAACGGTGATGAACTCTTCAATATCGGGATGCCAGTCCCAGAGCATAATCATCAAGGCGCCCCGTCTGCTTCCTCCTTGCTGGACAATATCTTTTGTCGCAACAGAGAAGAGTTCGGACCAGTTGCACGGACCGGAAGAAAAGCCATTTACCTTATTTACCCGTGCACCTCGTGGTCGAAGTGAGGAAAGATTAACCCCCACGCCTCCGCTTCGGGCCATTATCTCTACCATTTGGTTTAGTGTTTCCAAAATGCCGCTTCTTGAGTCTTGGGGGGAGGGGATTACAAAGCAGTTGTAAAACATTACTTCATACCCAGTACCTGCTCCAGATAGTATGCGACCGGCAGGAACATATTTGAAGTCTTTCATTGCAAAGTAAAACTCTTTCTCCCATTCTTTTTGCTTGTCTTTAATCTCGTGTCCTGAAACAGCCTTTGCGACTCTCTTCCACATCTCCTCAACCTTATGTTCAACTGGCTTTCCAGCCTTATCTTTTAGGGAGTAGCGGTCAGCAAATACTTTATATGAGAGTTCAGACTGTTTCATAGGATCATGTAATTAATAATGTTCTAGCTTACGGACTAGTAATAGTACTCGTCGTTTGAATACTTTTCAATGCGCATTTTGACATATTTTTGTAAGAATTGAATGTACTTCATTGTATTGTGTTGTGGAATATAAAATCAAGCGCAAAACACTATATATAGTGAAAGATACTGAGCTCAACACACTATAGACAGTGATGGAAATCACTGAGAACCTGATAATTATCCAGCTTGTGTGTTTTATTGAGCAAATACACCACAGGCCTCGGATAGATGCGAGAAACCGTCCCTTTTTAGAAGGGTGGGGAGTGCGCTGTTTATCTCGCTCACCAGCTGCGGACCCATAAAAACAAGTCCGGTTATGAGCTGTAGCAATGTTGCACCACGCTTGATTTTTTCGTATGCATCGTCCGCTGAAAAGATGCCTCCACAACCGATGATCGTGAAGCGGTTATGGTACCTGAGGTGAGTGAGGGCTATAAGTTCGTTTGATCGCTCATAGGTCGGTTTGCCGCTGAAGTTTCCTTTTGGAAATAGAGCAACCTCTTCCTTATGTAGGGCAGAATTATTCCGGTCTTTTTGCAGGTTGCCAAATATGACGCCTTGTATTGAAAATGGTGAGATACACTCCAGCATATCCAGCACCTCTTTATCGCTCTTTTCGATGGGCATCTTAATATATATCGGCCGCTTAATGTGGAGCTTTTCTACCTCAGATAACAGTTCGTGCAGGTTGCGGGGAGGATAGAAGGTGATGTCGCCGTATAGGTTAGGGCAGCTTATATTCAATTCATAATAGCTGTGTTTCATTGGAGACTGTTCGAATAGGGTAAATGCATGAATTATGTCCTTTACGCTCTCTTTTTGAGTAGTGAGTTTGCGTGAATTGGTACGTCCAATGCTTACACCAAGCGGAATGGAGAACTGTTTTTTTTCTAACTTATCTATGGTTGCCTCTGCTCCATCGTTTTTAAATCCCTTGTTAACCATGAGTGATTTTGATTTAGGCAGCCTCCCCAAGCGGGGAGTAGGGTTGCCATCGTACGGCATGTTGGTAATAGTACCTATGGTATGAAAGCCGAATCCAAGTGAGGGGAGAATTTGAGTAAGTCTTGCTTCATAGTCAAATCCGGCAGCGAGGCCGAGGGGGGAGCGAAAATACATTCCATCCGTTGTCTGCTCGATTGATGGGTGAGAGCCAGCAAATGTCCATGAAGAAATGTTTCGAACAAAAGGAATCTCTCCCATCTTTTCTCCAAGCGTGGTGATACTGTGGTGGACTTTTTCTGGGTCTTGCAGAAAATAGAGAGGCTTGAGGATGTTCTGATACGCGAATCCAACCGACTTTACGAGAATTAATTGAGACATAAGACATATATAGTATATCGTCTCAGTTCGTCTGTCTGTGATTAAAATCGTTTGCATAGAACAAGATGGTGGTGTATAAATATCCTGTGGGGGAGGATAGGACTGATTATCAATATTTACATTCTTATACTTATGGATACATATAAACAGGGGCTGTTGCACCGGGCAAAGATTGTGAGAGGGCATATGGACAAGGTTATATCAATGATAGAAAAAGATGAGTACTGTCTGGACATTATTCAGCAGTCATATGCAGTTCAGAGTGCGTTAAGAAAGATAGAGGAGTTGGTATTGGAGAGGCATTTAAAGACATGTGTGAGAGACTCAATAACGCAGAATAAAGATATAGACGAAAAAGTCAGTGAGGTTGTTGAGTTGTTCCGGAAAAAATAATTTAACACATACCAATTATTTATATTTTTACACTTATGAAACATATATCTCTAGGACTATGTATATCATCTCTCATTATTGTATTTATGGTCGGAATCGGGTTTGGATATTTTTTGACACCTGAGTATCAAAGTCAGATGTACGACAAAAATAGCATGAGCATGGGTGCGGCTGACCGGTGGGTTGACCTGAGGTATATGAATGCAATGATTGCGCACCACCGGAGCGCTATTTTGCTTGCTGAACAGGCAGAAAGACAGAGTCGTCGACCAGAGGTGGTTGAGCTCGCAAAGACTATCCAATCCTCAGAACCTAAGCTGATAGCAGAACTTTATCAGATGAAAAAAGATGCATACGGTGATGTTCGACCGGTTCGTGATCCGAGTGTTCCCCAGCTTGGGGAGTGGGATAAGACATTTGATCTCAGGTTTCTGAACGCTCTCATTTCTCATCATGAAGATGGCATTGTCATGACACGGGAGATACGATTGAAGACCTCCCGTTCAAGTACGATCGACAACGCAGATGCGGTAGAAAACTTTCTGAAAAGTACACTCATCATGTTAAAGGGATGGAGATCTGACTGGTACAAATCATAACCGAAACATCAATTATATATTCATTCACCTATTCCTATGACACACGAAAACACAGAGACATTCAATGTTATTGGTATGCACTGCGCAAGCTGCAGTAATATAATTCAGAAGCGGATCGCTAGACTGGATGGAGTTTCCGACAGTAATGTGAACTTTGCAACAGAACGTGCTGAGATAACATATGACCCAGAACGTGTGAACCCTGAGCAGATGAATGCAACGATAAACGAACTTGGTTATCGGATCGTCCCTCGTGATGGGAAAGCCGGAGCTGTGGTTACACACGCGGCAGTCAATAGTAATGCCAGTCATGGAGAAAGCCACGGCGCTCATGGAGCAGAGTCTGTTTCCGATCAGGAAAAAGAGATAGATGAAATGAGGAGTAAGGTACAGTTTGTATTTCCTCTTGCCATCGTTACGTTTATCTACATGATGTGGGAAGTGGCTGCTTCGGTATTTGCATGGATGCCAAATCCTGTACTGCCAATGAGCCTGTTTACAACCCTCTCCTTTTTTATTGCAACGTTCGTTCTCATTACAGTCGGTGGGAGATATGCAGCAGGGGTTCTCAGATTTATTCGGTTCCGGACTGCAGATATGGATACACTCATCGGCCTCGGCACACTCGTTGCTTATGGGTATAGTACAGTAGTTTTTCTTTTTCCGCCTATAAAGGCACTTTTACAAGCGCCGGATTTTCTCTACTTTGATGTTGTGATTGTGGTCCTCGGCTTTATCACATTGGGTAAGTATCTAGAAATGCGGTCGAAGAAAAAGACAGGTGATGCAGTGCGAAAGCTTATAGAACTTCAGGCAAAGACGGCGATAGTTATCCGAAACGGAGTGGAGCAGGAGGTGCCTGTTGTTGATGTGGTGGTCGGTGATACGGTTGTCGTGAGGCCAGGCATGAAGATTCCTGTTGATGGAGTTGTCCTCGAGGGCACGACTTCAGTCAATGAGTCGATGGTCAGCGGTGAGCCTCTTCCGGTTGATAAAAAAGAGGGTGATACTGTAATCGGAGCAACGGTTAATACATATGGTGCAATAATCTTTAAGGCTTCAAAGGTCGGTGAAGATACAATGCTTGCTCAGATCATCGCGATGGTAGAGAAGGCGCAGGGGAGTCGTGCTCCTGTGCAGAATCTTGCGGATCAAATTTCATCTATCTTTGTTCCTACAGTGTTTTTGATTGCTCTTTCAAGTTTGGTATTGTGGATCGGACTGGGGAGTTTTACATATGGGTTCCAAAATGCTCTTTCATTTGGGTTAATGAGTTTTGTCAGCGTACTCGTTATCGCGTGTCCCTGTGCACTTGGGTTGGCAGTGCCAACAGCTATCATTGTCGGGGTCGGAAAAGGAGCAGAGAACGGCATTTTGATAAAAGATGCGGAGAGTCTTGAGAAGCTGCAAAACGTGTCGTATGTTGTTGTTGATAAGACTGGAACACTCACCGAAGGGAAGCCCGCAGTTACCGATATCATTCCTCTTCATGTAAAAGATAATAGTAAGAAAGAGAATAACGAACAGGCGATAGAGCATGTTCTTTCACTGGCTGCATCGGTTGAGAGCCAGTCTGAGCATCCGCTTGCAAGAGCAATTGTGGACCACGCAAAACAGAGAGGGGTAACCTTACATAAGGTAACGCAGTTTAAAGCGCACGAAGGAGTCGGCACAACAGCTGAGTATCAGTCTAGAAGGCTGTCTGTCTCAAAGCCTCATAAATCATCTCAGTTTATTGTTGATTTTCAAGCACAAGGGAAGACGGTTGTGGTGGTGAGCGAGGATGGTAAAGAGATTGGATACATTGCGTTGAGTGATGCTGTGAAGCGTGAAGCACAAACAGCAGTATCTCAACTATCTCTATTGGGGACAAAAGTTATTATGATGACGGGTGATAATGAAGGGGCAGCTCAAGCAATAGCAAAACAGGTGGGTATTCAGACAGTTCATGCCGGTATGACGCCACAGAAGAAAGCTGAGATGATAAAAACATATCAGGAAAATGGATCAACCGTTGCGATGGCGGGAGATGGGATAAACGATGCGCCAGCATTGACACAGGCGGATGTTGGTATAGCTATGTCAACAGGTACGGATATTGCTATAAATGCGGCTGATATCATTCTTCTTCATGGCGATATTGCGAAGATTGCGAGCGCCGTTACGCTATCCAAAAAAACAGTGCGGACGATTAAGCAAAATTTATTCTGGGCTTTTATCTACAACATTATCGGTATTCCTCTTGCCGCTGGACTGTTCTACCCATTCTTTGGATTATTGCTCAATCCGGTGTTTGCCGGTATGGCTATGGCAGGAAGCAGTGTCTCGGTTGTATTAAACTCTCTGAGGCTCAGGCGCAGTAAGATATGACTGTTTAGGTGAGAGAAAGCATAGTAGAGACTGTTTTTTCTAGAGTAAACTGTGGTTTCCATCCCCAGTCGTTTTGTGCTGATGTATCATCTACAGAGTTTGGCCATGACTGCGCTACTGCATCACGTTCATCTGGTGCATACTCGATCTGTAAATGCGTGAGTTTTTGTATCTCTTGTACTAATTCTTGGGCCGTTGCATGAAAACCACCAATGTTATAACTTCTTGTGACAGTGAGTGATGTGCGGGGTGCTTGCAGGAGGGTAATTGCAGCGTTGATTGCGTCATCAATG
>CAZLAJ010000017.1:0-12794 GCA_964557525.1 uncultured Gammaproteobacteria bacterium
TTCCGTGAGGAGTGCCCTTAAGTGGGACAACGAACGCAACCCCCATCTTGTGTTAAATCTGTCACAAGAAACTGCCTCGACTTTGTCGGGGAGGAAGGAGGGGCAGACGTCAAGTCAGCATGGTCCTTATACCCTGGGCTACACACATGTTACAATGGACAATAACAACGAGTTTTGCCAGTCGGCAACGACGAGCAAACCTCTTAAATTTGTCCTCAGTTGGGATTGAGGTCTGCAACCCGACCTCATGAACGCGGAATTGGTAGTAATCGCGGATCAGCATCGCCGCGGTGAATACGTTCTTGCCTCTTGCACACACCGCCCGTCAAACAAACAAAGTCGGTGATATCCGAATCCGCCTATGGTGGAGAGGGTATTGTCGGCGATGGGTGTTAAGTCGTAACAAGGTAGCTGTTCTGGAAGGAGCAGCTGGATCACCTCCTTTCTTTTTTATTTTCTTTGTTAGTAAAGAAAAGTAAAGATGCCGGAAACAAGGCATATAAATATATTGTTTCAGTACAATCAATTAGGATTTCCTGACCCGTTTTCCAATCTAAACTCTTCATTTTACAATAAACCTCCTTTTCTGTTTCTTTGTATTTTTATTTTTCACGTATCTCAATTATCTGGGATGACTGGAACATCAAATGGAGTAAGAACGCGGAATATGAAGGAGGAACAAAAAAACACGTCATACCTTACAACTCAATAGATGCACCCGGCTTTGGGAGGCCAAACATGTTCGCAGCACTCATGACTTGCTGGTCATAGTGATTCCAAACAGCAAGCTGAAGGTAACGGTTTTCCTTTGGTCCACATGCTCCAGGAAAGATTACGAGTTCGTTTACTGCACCACCAAACATATGAGAGACATACCGTGCGTGCTTTGTCTCACCATCGATAGTAACTTTTACATACTCACCGTACTCTTTCTTTCCTTTCAAGTACTCGTGTGTAACTGTGGTCACCATATTCCCAAACATATCTATATGGCCAATATACGCACCTGATACAGGAGGTATTATGCTAGCGGAAACTTCGTCTAGATCAAGCTCGTCTACGAGATAATCCATCAGGTATGCGCAGAGACGAGCATAAAACCGCCGTGAAAGAAACTGATCCTCATCAGGAATCACCCGATACTCATATACTTCCTCTATCTTATCTGTGATAAATGAAAGATTGCTTACTGCATTGGGGCCTAGGACATAGAGGCCAGATTTGAGGCGGAGAATGAGCGGTTTAGCACCTCCGTCAACAGATACCTGTGAAAATGACCTATGATCAGTGCTCTGAAATATGACTGACTCTGAAGGAATACCAAACTCTTCAGTTGTTTCTACGGTCTGTGCCAGCAAGAAGCCGGTATGGATCGGACTGGGGGAGCTCTGCACAAGATCTATCTGAACATCATGAGGTTTTTGAGAAAAACCCCGGACTGCTGTTTTCACTTCCAAGCTTTCAAGAGAAGAACCATCTGCCCAGTCAGCAACGATGGTAAGGTGTTTCATAGTATATATATTAGAGCTTTATCGCACCTTCTTCAATCAATCCTTCGATAATATCCTTAAACACTACAAGTCCCTGGACTTGTTTCTGATCATCAATTACCGGCAGACTGTTTATCTGGTACTTTATCATGCGTTTTACCGCGATATCTTTAGGAGTTTTTAAGTGGATGACGATGACATTCTGAATCATATATTTATACAGCGGCGTATCAAGGTCAGCCATAATGAGCTCGTGCAGGTTCACAACGCCAATGAGCTGCTGCTGGTTATTCACCACATAGATGTTATTCAGTATGTAATAGTCTTTTGTATGTTTCCGAATCTTATCAATTATGTTCCGTGCCGTATCTTCAGGATTGGCAAGAAAGTAATCAGTAATCATAACCTCTCCGATCGGCGTCGAGACATACTTCATAAGGTGGAGGATGTCTTTTTTTGCATGTTCCGGAAGCAGATCAATGATCGTTTTTTGCTTTGACTCGCTGAGGGTGAGGAGAATATCGACTGCCTCATCTGGATCCATTCGCGAGATGATCTCGACTGCTCGTGCCGGTGGTAGACTGTTAATCAATCCATGCTGATAGGTAATATTCAGATTATCAATAACTTCGGCTGCCAGCTCTTGATCTAACAAGCTCAACAGTTTGGAGGCATTCTTGATATTTGTTTTCTCAAGATGGTCTGCAAGATCCTCTGCACGAATTTTTTCCAGTTTTTCCTGTTCCTGCTTAAGTATAATTCTGCCTCTAACAAGCTCAAGCGGCTGTATGTCTGCCCAGGAAAGAAACTGTGGCGAGATCCGTGTTTTAAAGGGACGAAGAAGAATATTTGCCATCCGCTCCAACCTCATCCATCTCAGTAGTCCAAGCAAACCGACATCCACACCAGCGATGTAGTAGGTTGGCTTATCCTGAATCACGACATCATTCACCCGGACCACTTTATTTCCTTTAATATCAATAATCTGCTGGTCCATGATGTTCTTTCTCACATACAACTCATTTTCTGCAAGTTCGTGAATCTCATAGTTTTTCTGAACAATAATGGTATGATTGATCTTCTTTACATACGCAATCGGTATCTTGATGCTCTGAGAAAACTTTACCGCGGTTTTATCAATACTCAGCTTGGTAATTTTGGGGGTTTCAGAAGCTAAAAAGATAAGGTCTTTTAAATTTCCGATCTTAATGCCATCTTCGGTAAAAACAGGAGTTCCTTCTAATTCAGAAAAGTAAAGCATAAGGTATTATACAAATATTTCCATCTATATTTTTTTGGTATAGCCGATTGTAGAAAATCTGTCAACAAATCCATGTTTTGAAAAGTAATCAAACGGGTATCTATTTTTTTCGGTTGTTAAAAAGATAGTGGTACTCTTTTTTTCTATTGATATCCTTAAAAATTCACCTATCAGAAGGCTAGCATAGCCCCTCCTCCGGTATGATGGGTGTGTACCTACACAGGTTAAGTACGCCATCGACCTATACACGACGGCAACCGCACATGCAGCTGGCTCACTGTCATCATAGACGACCATATATATGCAGCGATCCTTACTCACCTCTTTTTTCCACGTAGCCTCGATCGTAGGAACGAATGCATCGCCTGCACCATACGCATTCTTCAAATCATCTTCCTGATGAGACGATTTAAAGACAAACAAAAAGTCTTCCAAGGCAGAAAGATCAGTTGCATATCTAATTGATGTCTTTGCTGTAGGGAACATTGTTAGTAATGGAGATTTTGCAGCATCTATAAACATCCACTGATCGTTCGTGTACTCACAATACCCAAGTTGCTCAAGAAGATGAATGGATAACTCATAATCTGATGAGTTGATTATGAGAAATGATGGATATCTGTTACGCCGCGCAAATTCCTGCTCATACTTGACAATCACTTCAGGTGTAAGGTTGTTTTTAAGGAGCATGAAGTTGTCGTATGGAGTCTGATTGCTCGAAACGGTACAGAGCACACCATGATTCAACTCAACTGTTTCGTCGAATAAGACAGCTCTCTGCATCTCCAAAAACGTACTGATTATCTGCAACATGTCCATGGAGCAAGAATAACTTACCATGAATTATACAATCCCAGTATGATATAATCTTCTGATAATTGGGCGTGTGGCTCAGTGGTAGAGCGCTTTCCTGATAAGAAAGAGGTCGATAGTTCGATTCTATCCACGCCCACTTTCTACGCACACGGCCGCTTAGCTCAGTTGGCTAGAGCGCTGCGTTTACATCGCATAGGTCGGGGGTTCAAGTCCCTCAGCGGCCACCATTTTACTCTCACATTTCTTCTAGTACAATAAATTAATTACTCATTTTATTTTTATGTCAACACTCAGCTTGAACGACTTAATTGACCTGATAATGAGGCAGGCAGAAGAAAAAGGTTTTGGAACAAAACCAGAAGACATTATCGTTGCTGAAAAAATTGCTCTTATCCATTCTGAAGTCTCAGAAGCATACGAAGCTTATAGACACAACAATATCGATGGTAAGGATGGTTTTAAAGAAGAGCTAGGTGATACGGTTCAACGTATACTGCATTTATGCGGCGTTATGGGCATCGATATAGAAGCAGCGATTCTTAAAAAACTCGACTACAATAAGGATAGAAATTGGAACTGGAAAGAAATGAATGAAGGCAAATAAAGTTGATATAGATATTAATAGTAAGCATCATTGCCATAGCTCAATTTTTCCTGTAGTCTATATCCCATGAACATTCCCATAAAGCGCGTTGATACGTCACTACCCATGCCTGCTTACCAGACAAAGGGAAGCGTAGCATTTGATCTTTACTCACGTGAAGACATGGAAATTCCTCCGTGGAAACCCACTCTCGTGCCCACCAACCTCATCGTAAAAGTACCTAAAAACTATTTTCTTATGATCGCTTCCCGCTCTTCTCTTCAGCTGAAAAAGAATCTCATTGTCGGAAACGGGATAGGTGTCATAGACCAGGATTACTGCGGGGACGAAGACGAGATGCGGGTCGTCATTATTAATTACACAGACAAACCTGTACGAATTGAAAGGGGAGAACGCGTAGCTCAAGCGCTACTTGTACGTATCACAGTAGCAGAGTCATTTAAAGAAAAAAGGGCAATGGGCTCACGCTCCCGTGGAGGATTCGGCTCTACAGGTCACAAGGCATGAAACTGAAAAAAACGTACTCAACAGAAATAGTACCCTTTAATGAAGACCTCTCTTCCTTTGCACCCATTTACATCCCTGAACCATTCACAAAAGCGGAAAAACAGTACCTTGCTCCATTCTTCAGTAATATCGACAAACCTTACTTTGTAGTAAAAAATCTTCCTGAAGAGGTAATTGGAGCGCTGTCTTCACGGTACAGCCGCTCTATTTATAGCTTACGCCGCATGTTCATTAACGAATACATAAACCCCATTGTAAAACCAGAAGAACAAAAAGACTGGGGAGAAAAATCTCCAAAAGAAAAAAGAGATTCCCAACGACTGAAAGAAGAGTTTATCCAAACAATATCGTATCTTAATAAAACGGGCGGGGTAGAATCCGTCGTAAATGTACAACGGGGACGTAAGTTTTTTGATAAATGGCTCGCCGCTTACGGAGATGACTCAATCGCTGAGATGGGTGGAGTGCACGTGTGTCTGGAGGGAATCTCTAATATCGCCGTAAAAGAAGTGGAGGACAAGCGCATTGGAATCTCTCCTCTTGAAAAATCATCTCGATACGTTTCTTTTCGGGAGAAACGGAGAGATGGAGAGTATCAGTACATTATCCCCGGCGAAATACGGGGTACAAAGTATGAAAAAGGGTATAAAGAGGCAATGGATCTGCTCTTTGGTGTATACAACGATATTTCAGAACCCTACCTGGAGTATATTAAAACTCTCTATCCACAGGGACCGGATGAAACACCAACATCATTCCACAACTCCAGAGGTGCGAAACGGTTTGATGATGTCCGGGATCTTCTCCCCTTCGCCACACAAACTAACGTCGCGCTATTCGGTAACGGCCGTGCCTTTGAAGATGTCATCAACCGCCTCCTTGCTCATCCATTGGGAGAGTTGAGATGGTGGGGACAGGCGCTTGCCGATGAGCTTGAACGGGTGGTTCCCTCCTTTGTACGACGTCCAAAAACTGAACGAGGAGCAGAGTCCCAGTATTACCGCCGCAACCTGCAGCTTCTCAGGGACGATATTCTGCAATCTATCGCTTTACCCAACCCTAAACTCTCATTCCCCCGCTGGGTAAAGTTACTCAGATCAACGAAAAATGCAGAAACAGAAATACTCTCTGCATTTCTCGTTCAAAATGGATTAGGATACTCTCTGCACGAACTGCGGCGCGCAGTTCAAAAGATGCCACTTAAGAAGCGCGCTCAATACATGGAACTCATTCTCAAAGAGCGCACATTTGGTCAAAAAGAGGCGGCACGACAGGTGGTAAGATTTCGAAAAGTACCCCGAGCCTTCGAAAACGCTCACTATCTTTTCGAGGTGTGGGCACGGGGAGGGGACTATCGTGATCTGCAGCGCCACCGGCAGATGACCCAGGAACGTCACCTTTTTACCACTAAATTCGGCTATGACCTTGAAAGGGAAGTTCTTGAATCCCCCTTTATTTCACGTATAGAAGATGCCCTACACAAGGCAGAGCAGATTTTTACGAAGCTTGAAAAGGTAAGTCCATGGGTAGCTCAGTATGCCGTATCGTACGGGCACATTCAGCACTGGTATATGCATATGACCGCACGAGAGATATACTGGATTGTAGAGCTCAGAACAGGTCCGCAGGGCAGGCCGCATTATCGAGCGATCTGCCAGCAAATTGCTCGGGAAGCAATAAAAGCAAGCCCTGCGGGATTTTCTGCCCTCATGGTAGATATGAACGAGTACAGTCTGGCAAGACGTGAATCGGAAAAAAAGATTGAAAAAAAACTAAAGAAGCTCTGATTCAAACCGCGCTAATATAAGCTTAAAAATATCAGTGCGCACGTTTTCCACTGTCTGATTTGCGCTCACAATCGGCCAACCGTATCTATTGGCAAGCATCAGGTGCACTTCACGGCCCTTCTGCCATCGCGCATCATCTTTCTCATTTATGTGAGTTGTCTCTATCGCTTGGATAAATCGTTCTCCATCCATCATTACAATGAAGTCTTCATTCATCAGATCGTCATTTATATCTTCAAGTATCTCAAGGGGCACACCGGACACTACTCCCCAAGCTATACCGGTACCGCGATAGTCTTCCGAAATAACCCAGAAACCCTCGCTAAGAAGCTTTCTCAGCTGCGGTTCATAGTCCCGTCTATTCTGTGCAAATGCCTGCTGAAGCTCAAGGTGAGAGACTTGTTTACCCCTACGGAGCACTTCGTTAATGAATGGACCGGTAGGCTCGAGATCATACACCGGATACTTGATGACGACTACCTTTTTCCCTTTTTCTTCTAGCGAACGGGCAAGCAAGCGAACCTGCGTAGATTTACCAATATTGTTTGGACCATAAAGGACAATGAACTTTCCTGTTTGCATATTCCACACATTATATGCATTTTTATCACCCAGAACAAATCGTACCCAGCTCATACCATTCATCCCTTATAATATACATATGCATACACAATGGAATTTAAAACTTCTGTTACCAGATGAAAAACAGGAAACAATAGAGAAGATTAAACAACAAATTCTTTCTAAGAAAAATGACTTTGTCGATAAGTGGAAAGGCAATGAATCTTACCTTTCTGATCCGGTACAGCTTACCGAGGCTATGCATGACTATGAAGAGTGGTGCAGAGAATATGCCGGCGGGGGAGCGATGGGATACTACTTTCACCTTCAGTCATCTCTTGACGAGAATAATCCGGACATAAAGGCAAAGGATGCGCTCATCACCGAGTTTGCTAAAGATATAGCGAATGAGATGATGTTTTTTACCCATCGTCTAGCTCAGATCCCTCAACAGAAACAACAGGAATTCCTTAGCTACCCACAGCTAGAGAAATATAGACACTTTCTTGAAAAGCTTTTTGCAGAAGCGAAATATCTTCTGTCAGAAAAAGAAGAACAGATACTCCTCCTCAAATCGGATCCGGCATACGGAAACTGGACGAGGATGACCTCAGGATTTTTGTCAAAAGAAGAACGTGAGGTTGTGAATGAACAAGGCACTTCCGAACTTAAGAACTTCTCCGAGATTATGAGTCTAATGGATAGCCAGAATAAAATGGTGAGAGACTCAGCTGCGTCAGCATTTAACGAAATCATGGCACAGTATGTAGAAGTCGCAGAAAATGAACTCAACTCCATTCTGCAGAATAAAAAGATTGACGACTCTCTTAGAAAGATCGATAGACCAGATCTAGCAAGACACATCGCAGACGATATTGACAGCCGGGTAGTTGATACCCTCCTTACAACAGTAGAAAAAATGAACTCAGTTTCTCACCGGTACTATGCACTCAAAGCAAGACTGATGGGTGTACCAAAACTTGCATACCATGAACGGAATGTACCCTACGGCGCTATCGAGAGCGAGCACACATACGACAACTCAGTCCAGTTGGTGCAAACTGTATTTGCGAAACTTGATCCTGAATTCAAGACAATCTTTCAGGGTTTTCTCGATAACGGACAGATTGATGTCTTTCCAATGAAAGGAAAGAGGAGTGGGGCATTCTGCGCCGGTTTTCTCATCTCCCACCCTACCTACATTCTCCTCAATCATACGAATAAATTAAAGGATGTTCTAACCCTTGCACATGAGCTGGGGCATGGGATAAACAACGAACTTATCAAACAGAAACAGAACGCCGTTAACTACGATACTCCCACATCCACGGCTGAAGTGGCAAGCACATTTATGGAAGACTTTGTGTTTGAAGAACTTCTCTCTAAAGCAGATGAGAAAGAACAGTTAAGCCTGCTCATGTCAAAACTGAATGATGAGATATCAACGGTGTTTAGACAAGTAGCCTGCTACCGCTTTGAACAGTCGCTTCATAGAACACTCCGAGAAACGGGGTACATATCCAAAGATCAAATAGGGAAATTGTTCCAACAATCAATGTCCTCATATATGGGAGATGCGGTGGAACAGTCAGAAGGATCGCAAAACTGGTGGGTATACTGGAGCCATATCCGTTACTTCTTTTACGTATATTCCTATGCAAGCGGACTCTTAATCTCAAAGTCACTTCAAAACCAGGTTAAAAAAGACAGCTCCTTCATTCAAGAAGTAAAGGGTTTTCTCTCCACGGGTACATCTCTTTCACCAAAAGATATCTTTGCGAAACTGAACATAGATATCACTTCAGAATCATTCTGGATGCAGGGAATAGAGGAGATAGATCAGCTGCTTAAAAAAACAGAAGAGCTAGCTAAAAAAGTGGGTTAATATACGCAATACAGCAATCGATTAAAAACATTAAAACATGCGGATGTGATTAGTAACCTTTAAACCCTCTCCTCGTTCCTCCAGTTGTTCGATCTGTGCCAAAATCCTCACTAGGATCTTCAAGTGAAGATCTGTCGTATCGACCCCGCCGAGATTTTCTAAAATCTATGAGAATCTCTTTACCTTTTTTGAAGTAATCTTCTACTGCAAGTTCATGAGTAACACCCAATTTGGTATAACGATCTTGATCAGCAGGTAGAATATTTTCCCATTTATATTCACTTTGATCTAATGGTCTACCTTTCTCACTCATATACGTAAAAATCGTAAATAATGGATGAGATTATATAACAAATAACACAAATATGTCTATAATGAGGTATGCGGATGAGCTTTATTCAGTATGCACAATCCGGTTTAGAATCATTTAAGGAGGGGGTGGTTAACCTCTTCATGTTCTTTCCTTACTTCTTTTCAGTCGGCACAATGGCAAAAACCCTCTTCTCTCCATGGAAGACTTTAACGGCTCATAAAACGCAGCTGGGATTTACCTTTAGCGAATGGTTTGACCGACTCATGTTTAATCTTACCTCGCGCGGAATGGGATTCTTCATGAGGATGTCTATCATATTGTTCTACTTTGTTCTCCAGATTGGTTTCGTAATCGCGCTTCCTTTTATTTTTCTCCTTTTTCTCGTTCTCCTTCCCATCTCATTTCTCTTCTACTCCATACAAAAAACAGAGGATGAGAAGAAGTCCCAGATGAAACAGCGCTTTCTTGCAACCCACATTCTTGACCAGAAACACGCAGCATTAGGTGAAGAATGGTTCGAGTCATACTACCTACGGTACTTCACCAGAATAAAGTGGTGGAAGCTCGCTAATCTATACTCTCTTCCTCCAATAGGTCGAGACTGGGTATCCGGATATACCCCGACACTTGATGCGTATGCTACTGATCTGGGAACGGATGAGTATCAGAAAGATTTCACCCACCTAGTAGACAGACAAAAGGAAATTGAACAAATCGAACGGGTGCTATCAAGAAGTGATGAAGCAAATGTCATAATCGCAGGCGAAGAGGGTGTTGGGAAACATACAATTCTCGATGCGCTTGCAAAAAAAATATATGAAGGAAAGACAACGACAACCCTCATGTACAAACGGATACTGAAACTCAATATGGAGCTCATTCTCACCAAGTACTCTGATCCTAAACAGAGAGAGGCATTTTTAGAACAGCTGTTTAAGGAGGCAGCGATTGCCAATAACGTGATTCTCTGCATTGATGAGATACATAAGTATCTTTCTGAAGGACCTCAACATGTAAACATGGAGGGACCGATAACAAAGTATGCAAAGACCGCTCATCTGCAGTTTATCGGGGTGACCACACCATTTCTATACCAGAAGTTTATTGCCCCCGTTGAATCGCTCAACCGCATCTTTCCAAAGATAGATGTGTATGAGGTCGGTGCAGATGACGCGCTGTCTATACTTCTTGACCACACTTGGGTGTACGAAACCCGATATCGCGTTAACATACCTTATGAATCAATAGTAGCCTGCATCCAAAAAAGCGACTACTATATCACCTCCATACCGTTTCCTGAAAAGGCGATGCAACTTCTTGATAGCGCGTGTGTATATACTGTCCAGACATTACGAAAGTCAGTTGTCCTTCCTGAGTATATAGACACGGTGTTAAGCGAGCACACCCATGTCCCAACACAGCTCTCTCAAGACCTTAAAACAAAACTCATCACTCTTGAACAACTGCTTGATGCACGAATTATCAATCAGCATCAGGCAGCTGCTGACATCGCCTCTGCGCTACGCCGGTCATTTCTCACGATGGGTAAACGAAAAAAACCGCTTGCTACATTCATGTTTTTAGGTCCAACTGGGGTAGGTAAAACAGAGACTGCAAAAACGATTGCAGAAGTGTTCTTCGGCTCCTCTCACTACTTAATGCGATTTGATATGTCTGCCTATCAGACTAAAGAGAGTATCGCACAGCTCATCGGCTCATCGGAATCAGGTAACCCAGGGCTACTAACTAAAGCGGTCCGAGAACAGCCATACGGAATACTGCTGCTGGATGAACTGGAAAAAGCGGAAAAAGACCTTTTTAATATCTTTCTCACCCTGCTAGACGAAGGGTACTTTACCGATGCTTTTGGCAAACGGGTAGACTGCAAAAATCTGGTTGTAATCGCGACTTCTAATGCAGCCTCGGACTTCATCTTCTCTGCCGTCCACGAAGGGAAGCCAATCAGTTCTGATGTTATTATGAACAGACTAATTGAAGACCACATCTATACACCTGAATTCCTCAATAGGTTTGATGGAGTAGTCGCATTCAATCCACTTAAGAATAGCGATGTGGCTATTCTCGCACAGCGGATGGTGCAGAATATCGCCTCCTCAGTAGAGAAGATGTACGGAGTTCATCTAAATGTATCGGAACAAACCCTTGCCCAGATTATTGCAGCAAACTATAATGAGGTATTTGGAGCCCGTGATCTAGAACGAGCCTTACGGCACGAAGTAGAGGACACTGTTGCGAAAAAAATCCTCAGTAATGAAATTACATCAGGAGATTCGGTTACCCTTTAATGGGATTTGACAAACCACCTGTTAAAAATTAGAATACAACTAATGGACAAGAAACTGGTAGGACTCGTCGCACTTTTTTTCATCTCGTTTGCAGTCTTCTCGACCCTCATGATTACCAATCGCTCACTCACCAGCTTTACACGGGCCAATGTCCAGGACACAAAGGCAGATTTGAATAAATCACTCATCGTCGTTTACCCAATCGTGTCCCAGTCTGGAGCGCAGGAAGCAATAACAGCAACCGTCTTTGTACGGAATTCAAGAAATGCGCCACTTGAGAACAAACAAGTCACTCTTACTTCTACTCTGGGAGCAGTTCGTGAAGGCACTGTTATCACTCAAGATGGAAAGGCAACATTCCACATCACTTCTACGACGCCTGGACAGTCTGTCCTTACTGCAGAAGTTATGGGTGAAGGGCCTCTTGCCCAGAACGTCACTGTCACCTTTAGCCAATAACATTTATCAATTCTTACGTACATGCTATGAATATTAAGAAGGTTATTATACCTGCCGCTGGATTTGGTACCCGTTTTTTACCTCAGACAAAGGCGATGCCGAAAGAGATGCTACCTGTCGTTGACAAGCCAGTTATTCAATATGTGGTTGAAGAGGCAGTCGCTGCCGGCATTCAGAATGTAGTTATCGTAACAGGTGCAAACAAACGGGCAATTGAGGATCACTTTGATACTCCATCCGAAGATCTGACAAAAAATCTTCTCCAGGGGAAAAAGGTAAACCTCCTTGAAGAAGCTCAACAGATTGCAGAAATGGCGAACTTTATCTACATCCGACAAAAGGGGCCATACGGAAACGGGACACCCGTTCTAGACTGTGAGCCTGTCATCGAAAATGAACCATTTGCCGTTCTGTGGGGAGATGAGTTTGTCTATTCAGATCCACCTCGGCTTACTCAGATGATGGATGCCTATGAGAAGTACGGTGGCATCATAACAACAGCTATCCGCTTTGAAGACAAAAACTATCTCAAGCGTTTCGGCGTTGCAGATGTTGAAAAAATCGATGGAGAAGATCACGTCTTTAAGATAAAGCAGATTATAGAAAAGCCTGAACCAGAAGAGGCACCATCAAACCTTGCTATTATCGGCGGCTACATTCTTCCGCCTCAGATATTTGGCGCCCTTAAACGATTAAAGCCTGGCAAAGGTGGAGAGCTATGGCTTGTAGACGCAATTAACATTCTTCAACAGGATGGAATGCCCGTATATGGAGTCGAGATTCAGAATGCTCGCTACTATGATAC
>CAZLAJ010000018.1:0-12727 GCA_964557525.1 uncultured Gammaproteobacteria bacterium
CTTACAATGCTCGCCGGAATAAAGATCGGAGAAACCAGAATACTTAAAGACTTTACTGTTGAAGTTCCTCCTTCAACCGTTCTTCCATATAGACATGAATGTGCTGCAACCCCAATCAGGCCTGCACGTACGTATCTGATCGGACTAACAAGCAAAGGAGAACTCCACGTATACAGAAGTAGGTAATCGAAGGTGCAGTAAATAAAGAGGGTTTCAGCTTATACCCCTTCCTGCGGAACTTCAGTCATCTGGCGTTTAATAATATCTCTCGGTTTTGCACCCTCTGCGGGGCTTACAAATCCTGCCGCCTCGAGCTGATCAAGGATGCGTGCAGCACGTGCATATCCTACCTTCAGCTTTCGCTGAAGAAGTGAAGCAGATGCTTTTTCGGCCTGACTGATAATCTCAACTGCCTGTTTAAAGAACGGATCGGTCGGTTCACCAGATGCTGATGCTCCTACTCCACCTCTTGCCGGTACTACCATATCGTCAGATGTTATCTCTTCTGTGTAGTGCACTTCAGGCACCTGAGCTTTCAGGAAACGCACTACCTCATGAATCTCCTTCTCAGTTACATACGGCCCTTGAATACGGCGTGGCTTTGCCTGATCTGGAGGCAGGAACAGCATATCTCCCTTACCCAACAGCTTCTCAGCTCCTGGGGTATCGATGATTACTCGTGAATCTACCATGGTTGAGACATTAAAGGCCAAACGGGATGGAATGTTTGCTTTCATAAGGCCGGTAATGACATCTACCGATGGACGCTGAGTCGCAAGGATAAGATGAATACCGGTGGCACGAGCCATCTGGGCAATTCTTGTTATCAGCTCTTCCGCCTCACCAGGCGCAAAGATCATAAGATCGGCAAGCTCATCGATTACAAACATAATGTATGGTTTCTTCTCTACTCCCTCAAGACTGTTATACCCATCAAGATTTCTCACTCCTACCTTAGCAAACTCTTTGTACCTATTTTCCATTTCTGCAACCGTCCAGCTTAACGCCTTCAGTATTCTATCCGGCTCAACGATAACCTCGGTAAGAAGGTGAGGAATGCCGTTGTATAAACTAAGCTCAACCCGCTTCGGATCGACGAGAATGAGCCTCAACTCATCCGGCTTCGTTCTAAAAAGGAACGTCGTGATCCATGCATTCATAATGACCGATTTACCTGAGCCTGTTGTACCTGCGATCAATACATGGGGCATCTTGCCGATGCTTGCCGCCTGCGGCTGGCCCGAGACATCAAGACCCATCGGAACAAGCAGAGGGTCAGTATTATTGGCAAATACCGGTGAAGAGAGCATGCGCTTCAGGGTGACAATCTCCGGCTTCTTATTCGGTATCTCGATACCAACCATCGACCTGCCTGGAATCGGAGCCTCGATACGAACCTGGCCCGTTGGCGCAGCAAGGGCAAGCGCCAGATCATTCCCAAGAGAGGTAATACGGGAGAGCTTGGTTCCCATCGTAATCTCCAGTGCATACTGAGTAACAGTCGGACCAAAGTTAACCTCCGCTACACGCGCCCGAATGCCGAAGCTGTCGAGTGTTTTTTCAATCGTATCGGCGTTCGTATTTACATCTCCCCGGTCAGCTTCTTTCTGTGCAACATCAGCAAGCAAGTTAAGAGGTGGATAGATCCAGGTTGATGAATGTGTAACCGGCTTAATGCTCAGATCCTTATTCTGTACTGGAGCCTGAATACCGACCTGCGATGGGGCAACGGCAGGAACCGGAGCAGGCATATTCACTTTCGGCTTATCAACAGGCTTGTCTTTTATGAAGCCATGATCATCCGCCTTATTCACCACCATCTTCTTATCTCCCCTCATTGAGGCACTGAAGAGATATTTATTGAATGCTCCAAAACTCTTTTTTGTCGCATTTACTAGAAATAGAACAAACATGTCTATCGAGGTATCCAAGAACAAAACCACACCGGTAAGCAAACAGAAGGCCAGAATGAGGAACGCACCGAAGGGGGTAAAGTCATATATCAAATTCTGTGCAATTGACGTACCCCACTCGCCGGTCCGCAAAAACCCAAGAAGAGCGATAAAAATGAGAATGGTCCCAACCGTAACGTTCCACTTAATGAGCTTTAGTTTTTTTGTATTGAAAAAGTGAGCAGCGATAAGGAGAATGATAAATGGGACAAAGATAGAGAGACCGCCGAATTTCTGAATAAGGTACATGTTTAACTCTTTCAGTACCCTTCCGTTCTGCTGCGGTGAGATGAGGTAGATAAACGAAAGGCCAAGAATTACTGCGATCACAACAAACATGCATCCTATAATCGTTGCAAGCGTTCTACTGTTTATCCTAATCTTAAGAAAAGGAAGATGAAACCCTTTTTTTCTGCGGCCCATAATGCTTCATTGTAACCACTGCATGAACCAAAATCAATGACAACGGCAAATAAAAAAAGGAGAGGCTTCCGCCTCTCCTTTGAATAGTAAATAGCACTATCTTACTCTTGGATCATCTCAAGGTTGATCCGGCCCATGTTGTCAATCTGTGCAACTCTCACATGAACCTTCTGGCCTTCTTGGACAACATCATGAGGATTCTTCACATATCCCTTACCCATCTTTGAAACATGAACAAGTCCATCTTTACCAGGAAGAATCTCGACGAATGCTCCAAACGGAACAATCCGCACCACGGTGCCTTCGTATTCCTCACCCGGTTCAACAACCTTGGTGATGCTCTCAATGTGCTGCACCGCCTCTTCAACCTTCGTCTTATCAGTTCCTGTTATGGTAACTTTACCATCATCAGTAACATTAATCTCGGTGCCTGTCTTTGCGATAAGGGCTCGGATATTTTTTCCTCCCGGACCGATAATCTCTCCAATTTTGTCTTGTGGAGGTGTTAATACCACCACCTTCGGCGCATACTGAGACAGGTGTGTTCGAGGTTCTTTGATAACACTATTCATCCTGTTTAAGATAAACAGGCGGGCAGTCTTAGCCTTCTCAAGAATCTCATCGATCATCTTCTCAGTTAACCCTGTATTCTTAACATCAAGCTGGACTGCGGTAATACCGGCTTCTGTCCCGGTCACCTTAAAGTCCATTTCTCCTGAGAAATCTTCGATTCCCATGATGTCTGTTAAGACAAGGTAATCATCGTCTGATTTGCTCAGTAATCCCATGGCAATTCCGGCAACCGGCGCCTTAACTGGCACTCCTGCATCCATCAACGCAAGAGATGAGCCGCAGGTTGAGGCCATTGAGGTTGATCCATTTGATGAGAGCACCTCAGAAACCACACGAATGGTGTATGGGAACTCTTTCTGTGAGGGAAGTACCGGCTCAATCGCCTTCTCGGCGAGTGCACCGTGTCCAATCTCTCTTCGTGAAGGTACACCAATTCTGCCTGTCTCTCCAACTGAGTATGGCGGCATATAGTAATGGTGAATGTATCGTTCAGAAACAATGCCTTCAGGGCCTTCAATCATCTGCTCAAGGCTTGGTGCACCAAGAGTTACTATGGAAAGAACCTGAGTAGTTCCTCTCTGGAAGATCGCTGATCCGTGGATGCGGGGTAATACTCCCACCTTCACGTCAAGTGGTCGGATTTCATCCGGTCCGCGTCCATCAAGTCTCTTTTTTGTTGAGAGGATCTGTTCGCGGATCATTTTCTTTGTGGTGTAGTCAAGCGCCTTCGCTACATCTTTTCTATCAAAGTCTGGATATTTCTCAAGCACAGTCGAGATAACAGTAGAAAGCGCCTCTTTGTCTTCAAACTCTTTTGAAGCTTTCTGTGCAATCAGATACTCAAGCTCTTTGCCAAACTCTGATTTGAGAACAGTTCCTACCTTCTCATCAAAGAGTGGTGAGGTATTCTCAACCTTCGGCATACCAAATTTCTCACGGAGAGATTCGATGAATTCGATAATCCGTCTGTTCTCTTCTTTGGCAAGCTCAATACCTTTTTTAATAATGTCTTCGGATAGCTCTTCTGCCTTCGTCTCAAGCATCACCACTTTTTCTTTTGTTGAGGTGACGACAAGATCCAGCTTAGAATAGAGCTCTTCATCCTCTGTAGGATTCATAACATAATCGCCCACGCCGTCCGCCTCAACATATCCAAAACGGAGTGTGCTTAATGGACCCTCCCATGGAATGGACGAGATGTGAAGTGCGGCAGATGTGGTAATCGCAGCCAAAATATCTGGTGGGTTAACGCCATCAAGCGAGAGCAGGGTGATTACAATCTGCACATCGTGACGGTAATTTTTGGGGAAGAATGGTCTGATGCCCCGGTCGATAAGTCTACCATTCAGGATAGCCTCATCTGAGGGTCTTCCCTCGCGCTTTACCCAGCGTGAGCCTTTGATACGTCCGCCGGCGTAGAGTTTTTCAACGTACTCTACCTGAAGTGGAACATAGTCGTAGTCCGGATGTTCAGCACCTTGTGTGACCGTGACAAGCACTGTCGTCTCTCCAATGGTACCTAAAACTGATGATGTTGCCTGAGTGGCAAGGACTCCTGATTCAAGGGTAAGAGTCTGACCCTTTAGTTCTATCGTTTCTTTAAAAACGTTCATAGATGTATCTGTGTGAAGAGGAGAAATGGATGAAAGAAGCTAGATTCTTGAAATGGGTTTACGATTTCAACAATCAAGCTCCCCATTTCGCCCTTCGGATTTATAACAATTTAATAATACGAATATTATTTCTTAAGTTCAAGTTTTTTTATTAGCTCTTTGTATCGTGGTTCATCGAGCTTCTGGAGATAATTGAGGATGCGTCGGCGTTTGGCAATGACCTTTAAGAGGCCTCGGCGGGAATGATTATCTTTCTTATTCTCTTCCAAATGCTCTGCGAGCTTAGTTATTTTCTGTGTCAAAAGTGCAATCTGCACCTCTGGTGAGCCGGTATCTCCGTCTTTCTGGGCGAATGTATTGATGAGCTGTTGTTTATCATCTGGAAGTTGTACCATAAGGTAAGATTATAATAGATGACCTCAAGAGTTTCAACTGATAATGGTTAAACACTATTCACAACACGGAAAGAAAAACCACCTGCTGGCATATAAATCAGCAGCTATTGCACTACTTTTATGCACCTCTAGTGTAATTATCATGTACGTACCCCCATCACCGACTACCATCTCTTTTTTTATTACCGTAATAACTGCAGCGATCTATCTTCTGTTTTCTCTTTTTCTAAACCGCACAGTGTCCATAATCATCAGCGTAACAGTAACTACCATATTGACCGTAAATACTGTTGTTGGATTTAGCCTCCTAAATACCTCTCTACTAATACTCCTTGCGACGCTTGGCATCTATATCAAACAGTCTCGGTAATAGGATACAACAGAACAACTGATTGGATTAGTGCGGCGAACTATTCTACTCACGCGCACGGAGATAATAATTAGACGCACGTAGTCTAATAGTGCACTTGCTTCCATTTATTACACATGTTAATAATGTGCCTGTAACAGATTCAATCATATTCAAAAGAGAATTATGCGATAGAGCACTCGGTTCAAATCCAAGGTCTACGACCAGCTCTCCTCCGGGTGGAAGATCTCTTAATTGCTGTTTATGGGGGGCCATGACTCTTTCGATAGCCATCAATAGATTCGTATACTCAAGCGATGGTTGTGCTGTTTCTGCCATACATAATGCGACTTATAATACAACTCTATTATACCAAGCAAATAGCTTGGAGAAATGGTGATAATTACTCAAGTAATACGTATTTCTGTCTATTTTTATGCTTGAATATATACTTATAGTAATATATACTAGGGCATGAATTTGGAACAGTTACTCTACTCTGTCTTCTATACAAGTAACAAAGTCGGGCGGATAGCATCCAGCATTTCACAGATCCTAGTCGTTATTCTGGTTGCCATCATGAACCTTTGTGTATTTTTTGTATGTACAATCATTGCCCTTATCCTTTTTGTCTTAACTACAATCTGGTATGCGGCAGTATACACCGTTAAAGGAATACAAAAAATAAAGCATATGATTGTTGGTGGCACAAGACGAGTTTTAGTTCCACTCTTAAGTTTTGGGTTCAGACATCGCATCTCAATCCTTATCCCCATGGTCTTTTTCATACTCCTCTACTGCGGAGTACTCGTATTTAACACAGTGATCTCAGAAGAACCCAAAAATACAGCAGCAAGGTATATAAAGATATATGATTACAAAAACAAAGTGTTGTACAACGGCTCCATGACTAGCTATAAGGAAAGCAAGTATAAACGAGGACCTGAGCTGGTTGAACACGTGATACATCTTGTAAGCACCGATCCAAAATACAGCACAAAAGCATCTTCCATTATCGTTTTTACTACCTTTGACCTTGATGCGCAGGAAAAGATACGTTTAGACCACCCAAATGAAAATACAACAGATATGGAACTTGAGGGAAATGAACTGAGAGCAATCAGCTCGTTCAAAGACTTCACTCCCCGTTCATTCACCATAATCAAACGCATAACAGACGAGAATGGGAACAAAGTATACGGAGGATTCTTTAACTAATATGAAAAAACAAGTACAAAAAAGCAGAAGCAGAAAAACACAGACAAAAACACAGGTCGTGAGACCGTTGACCCACCTCCTTATGGAGAAGGACACATGGATAGGACTTTGCATTGTCGTACTGTTCTTTGCAGTTGTCCTCATCTCTGTCAAATCATACATTAAGACGCACAACATACAGAGCGGCATATATAAAATAGCTGATATTTCGGATGCACGAAAACAGAGTACGATTAAGAAGAAGGTCCTTCAACAGGCAGCTCCATCTGCAACACCTACACCCTCTGTTAAACGTGAGACTGTGCGGGAAAATGATAATTTCTGGAAGATTACCGAAAGAGCCTGTGGAACCGGTGTTTACTATCTCTCTGTTCAACAGAGAAACGGATATGGTCCTGAACAGTCTCTCCATGTTGGAGATATCGTAACCGTCGAGTGTATGTTCTAACTGCCTGCACGCTTCATTTATAAAGCTGCGTTATTTATCAGTTTCTTAAGATTTATCTATGATACTTATCTTTTCATTAGCCTTTATTTGGCTCTACCTTATTCATTAACTTCCGAAGATATATAGCTCTTCTTGAGCTCTTGTGACCCCTGTGTAAAGCCACCTGCGCCACTGCTCGTCACTCATCTTGGAAAACCGTTCCTCAAACAGAACTACGCGTTTTGCCTGACTTCCCTGTGCCTTATGCACGGTCATCGCATACCCAAAATCGAACAGGTCACCGGCGAGAGTGTCTTTCCGTTTGTCAGACATATTCAATGGAGTATCTGATGAGAACTGTTTAGATGAGATGAGTCCGCGGTAGGGGCGGTCCTCACCATCCATCACAATCTGAGCAGCATACCAGTCGTCATTGTGAATCCCAATCTGATCCACAGTTCCAAGCATTCCATTGAAAATACCCACCTTATGATTATTCCTTAAGCAAATAACTCTGTCTCCGGCAAGAGGCTTGGGGGACTCAAACCCGAGAGAAGACCGTATAAATGCATTCAATTTCTTGCGGGTATGATTGTATCCGCAGAGAATTAATGTTTCAGAATTGTATCCACTCAACAGTTCATTCACCACTTCCTGCGTATCGTAATTATCGTTCGCGTATTTGCGCACCACAGGAGAGTACTCACCTGCGTGTATGAGACCGTGCTCCCGGGCTTGGATGGATAACCCAATAATGGGATCATTCTTAGCCTGGCGGTGTATCTCGCTTAACTGAAGTTCAGGACGAGCCATGAGATTGAACGACCCAGAAATCGGCGGCAGCTGACCATGATCGCCCACTGCGATAATCGGCACATTGTATGAAAGCAAATGCTGCCAGATCACTGCATCTACCATTGACGCTTCGTCTATTATTATCAGACTCGGTTCTATCTTTTCTTTTACCTTCCAGCCTACAATCTGTTTCTCGTCATTGAGGAGTGGAGAATAGATGAGAGAATGGATGGTGCCGACTGAGTCCTGATCCATTAAGATTTCCTGTTCGGTAAGCTTGCTGCGAAGAACACGCGATGCTTTGCCGGTGTAGCTTGCAAAAGCAACCCGCAGTGTCCGGTCACGTCTTAAAAGCTCTTTACGGACAAACGCAAGGAGGGTGGATTTACCTGTTCCGGCATACCCTCCGAGCGTTATATACTGTTTATTTTTCCTTCCTCTTTCATACCAGTCAACAATAGAATGAAGTGCGTTCTGTTGGTCATGCGAAAGAGTAAACATACTCAACTATTATATGCCCTATCACAGTTTATATAACATCTTCCCATTTACACCAAAAAGGTGGTCTACTTGGGGAGAATATCGATAACAGGAGCAGATGTTCTGCCTGCCGCGTCAAGTCCACCAAGCATTACTTGATTTCCGTTCAATCCTTCTATCGGCACCAGAGTGTTACCTTGAAAAAAATAGGGAGTCCCTTTTAGCGTGATAGTACGGGGAATATCAAGACTCCAATACAGATGTACCGTCGTCCCATCGGCCATGTGCCCCGTTACCGTAACAATGTTATTTTCCATGGTGTAAGAAACATCTTTATAGAATAATCTCTTGGCAAGTTCATATGCGTAATGGGCAGGTTTTCTCACTATTTTGCCGTCGCGCTCGGCAAGTAGCGAGTGAATTGGTGACTCAACTTTGCTGTACGAGCTGTAATTAATAGCTTCTTGAATGCGGCCCTCATCAACAAGTGCAGCTGCCATTGCAATAAGCTTCAGCTCATGTTCGGCGTGTTTCTGATCGGTAAACTGCTTCAACGGATCGTTCTGCTTGTCCGGAGTATTCGGCTGTTCCTGTTCCGGCACACCCATCTCAGTTATATCAATAGGTAGATGTTCCCAACCGGGATATTTTTGTAATACTTCCTGATTCTGTTGAATATATTCAGGAAGCTTATGCGGCTCACCATAAAAATGGAGGGCTATTCTGTCTATCTTTATCTTTTCCGTCCTGTTTGCGTTCAGTGCCTCAATCGCTTTGATCTGACCCTCAAGTATCTGGCCCTGTTTATAGTATTCAGGTGCAGACAATGTGATCTGCATTTCAGGATGAATCTGCTTAACCAAATCATAAGCCTTACTAAAGTACTCACCGTACAGACTCCAATCAGCACCCCATTGTCCATCGCGTGTCGTAAGCGGAGAGGTATACATCTCATTACCGATGATAATATTCTTTCCTTTCAGCTGTGGCAGAATCCAGCGAAGGTATCCTTCCCAGTCTTGCATATTCACCTCAACCTGTTGGTTGTTAATGAGAATTGAGGTGTCACGGGGCATCTCAAGTACAAACAACACATCCTTACCTTTACCAGCAGCCTCAAGTTGGCTCTTTAAATCACGATCTACATAGGCATTCTCAGATCCATGAAACTTGAACCTCTCCATGAGTTCCGCAAGATGTAATGGGATACTGTCTCGTTCCTTAGGAGAATGAAGTATAACCTCATCCGATACTTTATATGCTCCATTTAAAAATATATCTTCTCTTTGCGGGTGGCTTGTTACCCGTTCCGGATGCAGATACCAATGTTCCTCAGCATCCGCGTTTTGACGCTGTTTCATCTCTCGAACAGCGGCTTTCAACTCAGTAAGCTCGGTTGGTTCGCGCGGAGTAACAGTCTCTTTCTGCGATACTTCCGCAACAGATACATCTGCCTGTATCTTATCAGGCGGAACTTTTGGAATTTCTGAATTACTAGTTACTGAATTATTTATACCCACAGAACCGGGGACAAGAATGGAGGTGTAGTGAGGTTCTGCAACAACCGCGGGGAGTATCGGCATACCTCCACCGCAGCCCGAGAGGTATAAACCAGCAGCAAGCGCAGCAGCCGCTAGCGGCCAGCGTTTAGAAGGCGGTATCAATCTCAATAATTTTGCTCTTACAGTCTTTATATTCTCTTGAGCTTGCGTTTGTTCAAGAGAGGGCGATAAACCTAACTCAGTCTGCGTGTCAGCCATGGTTATGAAATATGAGACTGAGCATAATTTTTGATAATGTCTATACTGACCGTCTCCAATTGAGGTTGCCAGTTTGGAATAGAGGTCAGATAGTCATAGGTAATCCTCATCGCTTCGTTTGAACTCTCCTCCGTTCCTTCTTCTACTGTTTCAAGCTTCTTGTTGAACTCAGCAACCTTCTCTTCAAGAAGATGTTCAAGAATAAACTCTACGATTGTTTCGAACAACAGTTCAAACACCTCCCGGTAAATCCTATCATCTTCTTCTTTCGTCCGCTTGCCGGTATAGAGCAATAGTTCATTCTTTAAATACGCGTCTATTATATTCATATACACATGGTACCACAGGATCACTATTCTCTGTGTATATCAACCGCCTCCTTACAGTACTCACGCATGTAAAAAGAGAATGTTATAATTTGCCTATGGGTAAGAAGATATATTTGACTACAACACTCCCGTATGTAAACGCTGAACCGCATATTGGGTTTGCCCTGGAGATCGTTCAGGCAGATGCATGGGCACGGACCATGAGGCTCATGGGCTACGATGTGGTCTTTAACACCGGAACCGATGAGCATGGACAAAAGATATATGAAAAAGCACTTGCTGAAAAAAAAGACCCGCAGTTGTACACCGATGAGTATGCGGCAAAGTTTGACAACCTCAAAAATGCTTTGAACTTGAGCTATACCCACTTCATCAGAACAACCAATGTGGATCATAAAAAAGCAGCACAGGAATTCTGGAGGCGCTGCCTGAAAAATGGAGATATATACAAGAAAAACTATAAAATGAAGTACTGTGTGGGGTGTGAACTTGAAAAGACCGACTCTGAGCTCATCAATAACCACTGCCCTGTCCATCCGAATCTTGAACTACAGACAATAGAAGAAGAGAACTATTTTTTCCGTTTCTCAAAATATGAAAATGCTCTCCTTGAGCTCTACCGGTCAAGACCTGATTTTGTCTTGCCCCATTTTCGCTTAAAGGAAATTGAGACATTCGTTTCTCAAGGACTGCAGGACTTTAGCATCTCCCGCTTGAGAAGCAAGATGCCCTGGGGAGTGGATGTACCCGATGACCCAGATCATGTGATGTATGTATGGTTTGACGCGCTCGTAAACTACATCTCTACCATTGGCTGGCCAACAGATGAACAGACATACTCTGTTTACTGGCCTGGGTACCAAACAGCAGGAAAAGATAACTTGAGACAGCAGTCTGCAATCTGGCAGGCAATGCTAGCATCAGCTGGTCTTCCCTTTTCTCAGCAGATCTTTATCCACGGCTTCATCACCTCAAATGGACAGAAGATGAGCAAAAGCCTCGGTAATGTAATCAGCCCGTATGACATCATACAAACATACGGAGCAGACGCTGTACGCTTCTATCTTCTGAGGGAAATTCCATCCTTAGATGATGGGGATTTTTCTCATGAGCGGATGAAGGAGATATATTCAAGCGAACTTGCAAACGAGCTAGGGAATCTCGTCATGAGGCTGACAACCATCGGAGAGAAAGATGGGCTTACTATTACTGATGCAGATTATTCATACAATGAAGAACTGTTCAATATAGTAAAGAGATATGAGTTTAATAAGGCAGTTGAGCAGATATGGAATGATGTTAAGCAGTTGAATAAAGAGATTAATGAGTACGAACCTTGGACAAAGACTAAAGAAGAGAGATCTGAGTTTATGACTAAATCACTCAAACAGCTCGGAAACATTGCATATCATCTCCAGCCCTTTATGCCCCACACTGCAGAATCAATTCTTGCCTCCACTATTGGAGAGATTAAAAAGAGCACTCCCCTTTTTCCAAGACTCGCTTAATGCCCCAATATACTTTTCTGCTCGGTTATTAGTCTTCACTCTCCTTACAAACAAACATATATACAATACGGATGATGCTATATAGATTCTCATTGGGTTATCATCCCATGAGTTATATTCAGACCGATTTATCAGCCATGAAAAAGCGCCTGCTGGGTAAAAGAGGCATCATTCGCATCATACAGGCGAAACATCACCTGATAATACGGCAGTATGCCAATCCTCTCAACACCAACAGGCGCTTAAATAGATTGATCATTGCGAAACGAAGGGGTGGCAGAGAGCGGTTGTCTGCCACCAACCTAGTAGTAGCGCCGGACTACCGGCTTCGGCTTGCATTGGATGCAAAGCCGGGCCGGTTGGCGCCGGTAGGCGCCAACCTGACTTTTAAAGGTTGGCGTTGCAACACGCCACCCATCCGGCAAGCCGATCGCTACCCACCTCTCTGCCGACCACGACCGACTATTCGGCTGGGAGACGGAGTAGGTCTTCACAGTGACCTGAATAACGGTGGGGCCCTGCGCTTGAGCCGTCTGAGTCGCCGTTATGGCCGCTATGGCCAAAGCGACGACCACAAGCATAGCTTTTCGCATCTTTTTCACCTCCCTTCTTTGTCAGAGTCACCCTGCACCGAGTGCAAGGTGCCGGTTACACCTCCTCTCTCTATATCTTCCTTTCCGCTCCGTCCCCATTCAGGGACAAAGGAAGATAGCTGAACCAAGAAGGATGACTCTCCTCCTCCCAAGTCCAGCGATCTTCAAATGGAAAGTTATTCCGCAATCTATCAATGTGCTTTCTTTATGTTTTTGATAGCATTCGCTATTGAAACGGTGCTATCATAACTAAATGCGGCGCTGGTATTACTACTACGGCCGAGATTTAAAGCTTTAGATCTTTACAGTAAT
>CAZLAJ010000019.1:0-12563 GCA_964557525.1 uncultured Gammaproteobacteria bacterium
CACCGACGATCCCGACGAGGTCGTCGCGTTCTACCGGAAGAAGCTGCAGGTGCTGGGCAAGATAGTAGAGAGCGTATGATCCTGAGCCGGTGAGGGTTGCGAGCGAGAGATCGATCGTTGCCTCGATCTGTCCAACCATAACAGTGAATATTCTGGGCACTGCGATCCTGAAAAAATCCCACAATACTTTGCTTTTGAATAGGATGGGCCGGTAATCGAAGTCTGCATAAAAGATAACCGGCAGCTGCACGATGAAAAAGAGGAATGCTCCGGTTATGACACCGATTATAGGGGCTTGCAGATGAAAGTTTGTCGAGAAGAGGATGGTTACTAAGATGATTGCGATGTTATAGACCGTTGGCGCGAGCGCTGGAATGAGAAATCGTTTCCGGGCCTGGCTGATGCCGGTTAAAAAGTTTCCGATTACCAAAAATGGCAGCTGGCCGATAAGCAGGATTCTGGAGAGGTAGATTACTGCATCTGTTTTTTCTTTTGAAAATCCTGGTGTGATGAAGACCATGATGTAGGGCATAAAGACGAGAAGAATGAGAATGAGGGCAAACAGACAGATGGAGATAAAGTTGATGATAAGTGAGATATTGCGGCTTAAGACCGTCCTATCTTTCTGGTACTTGATAAAAAAGGGAATGAGGGTTGTAGTGAGCGCTCCGCTTATCAACACCTCAAAGATGAGATCAGGGATCTTGAATGCGGCAAAGTATACATCCAGCTGATCAACGGTGAAAAAGTTGGTGAGGATGAAGTAGCGCACGAACCCGAAGAGTCGGGCAAGGATGATCATTGACGAAAGAACAAGCGTAGACGAGACCATGCTGCTCTGTTTGGCCATAATAAACCCCTGGGTTTTTGCAAGGATCTTATTCATAGAACGAAATTATACCTTTAAATGTACACGTTTAACTTACGTTTTTGTAGGCTTTTTGACTTGACTTTAGTTCCATTTTGGCATTTAATGGTTATATATGGTTTTTTTTGGTGAATACCGAGTTTCATTTACAGGCGCAGGCCGAGTGGTGCTCCCAAAGAAAATCAGAGAGCTTCTGAAGGGCAGCACTTTTGTACTTTCCAAGGGGTTCGACAGCTGTTTAGCGGGGTATGATCTGCAGGACTGGGAACAGCGGATAGCATCGGTATTATCCGGTTCTCCGCTTGATCGGGAGAACATCGAGAAGAAGCGCTTCTTTTTCGGTTCAACTGTATATCTGGAGATTGATGAACAGGGAAGGTTTGTCATCCCAAAGAATCTGCTGCAGCATGCAGGAATCACCGATCAGGTAGTTATCATCGGAGTCGGAGATCACTTTGAGATCTGGGATACGAAGAAGTGGGAGCTGTACGCAAAGAAGATGAGCAACTAATTATGCATACGCCAGTACTTTTACAAGATACGATTGATGCGCTCTCGGTTGTTGAGGGGGGCAGATATATCGACGGGACCTTTGGGGAAGGTGGGCACTCCGAGGCGATTGTAAAGCGGGGAGGTTTGGTTCTTGGCATTGACCGGGATAGTGCTCAGATTGACAACTATCAAAAAAAGGGAGCACCTGATCGAATTGTGCTTGTGCAGGGGAACTTTTCACAAATGGAAGAGTTGGCGAGACGGAATGGTTTCTACCCTGCAGACGGCATTATCTTAGACCTTGGACTTTCAATGCAGCAGCTGAGAACCGGAAGCAAGGGGTTGTCCTATCGAGCAGAAGATGAGGAGCTCGATATGCGGCTGGATAGAGAAGGCGAGACAGCGACAGATATTCTGATAACCCGCTCGGAGAGCGAGTTATATGAGATATTCGCGCGTTACGGCGAGGAGATCTATGCAAGAGAGATTGCCACATCAGTGAAGCGCAAGGCTGTTAGAACAGTTAAAGAGTTACTTAATGCGATTGATAGAGCACTTTTGACAAAACAGATAACAAATTCTCAGGTAAGAGAAAAAAGTTATGCACGGATATTTCAGGCTTTAAGAATCGTGGTAAACAGCGAGGTCGAGAGTCTGAAGAAAGGGCTCAAAGCGGCGGTTTCATGTATAAAGCCGGAAGGGAGGATATGTGTCATTACCTTTCACTCGCTGGAAGACAGAATTGTGAAGCAGTTTGTGAGAGAAAACTCTCTCACATGGGTGATTGAAAAAAAGCGGGGGGTTCAGTCATTTGAACGCTCAGCAACATTGCGAGTTTTTACACTATGAATAAAAAAGTGATGCTAACATTCTGGGCAATACTTGCGGTAATGATTGTGGTGAATATTAAACTTTATGTCTCCAGTATTGGGTTGGCTTCGGATATTAACTACTTTGATAAAGAAGTAAAAAAGCTGAAAACAGCAAACATTCTCTTAGAAACCAAACTATATAGCATCGACTCGCTCAGGTTTGCCCAGGATCAGTCTTCCCAACTTGGGTTCACGAAGAAGTCCCAACCGCTTGAGTGGTGGGATACATACGCGTACAATCACTAACCTATGTTCAAGGCACGAGTGCTGTTTTTTACCATTTTGGGAATATTTGCTCTCATCTACCTAAAACTGTTCTACATTCAAGTGATGAATGAGTATGCGTCGTATGGGAATGACTACTTGAAGACGAGACAGATACTGCCGGAACGGGGAAAGATATTTGACCGGAATCATGAACCTCTGGCAGTAAACCAGGTAGTGTACCGGCTGTTTGCTGAACCGAAGAAGATAGAAGACAGGAATAAACTGATTAAGGGTATTGAGGATGTTCTTCACATCGGAGAGGCGACGCTTGAGGCTCGCATCGATCCTTCAAAAGTGTGGGCAGCGGTTGCAAACGCAGTAACGGCTAATGAAAAGAAGAAGCTGGAATCTCTCCAGCTGAAGGGAATTGGGTTTGATGAAGGGTATAAACGGTACTATCCGGAAGCCTCTTTAGCGGCACACCTTTTGGGATTCGTGGGAAAGCGGGATAATGGAGAGGATGTTGGGTATTTTGGAGTTGAGGGATACTATGATAAAGATCTCGCTGGTCTTGGGGGTCTTCTTAAATCAGAGCGTGACGTTATGGGCAACCCCATCCTTATCGGTATGCAGGAAAAATTGGATGTGCAGAACGGGCGCGATCTTATGCTGACGATCGATAAAACTGTGCAGGATGTGGTAAAGCAGAAACTGAAAAATGGAATTGAGCGCTACCAGGCAAAAGACGGCTGTGTAATAGTTGCGAAACCAACCTCGATGGAGATACTAGCGCTTTCCTGTCTACCGGATTTTGACGCTGACAACTACTTTAAGTTTGGTGACGATGTGTACAGAAATGCCGCAATCTCCAATGTCTACGAACCAGGTTCAACCTTTAAACCTCTGGTTGTTGCATCTGCCATTGAGCAGAAGGCCATAAAACCCGATGATACCTACTATGAGGATGGACCTGTGAAGATCGGGGAGTATTCCATTAAAACATGGAATGATAAATATGGGGGGAAGATGACAATAACAAATGTGCTTGAACGTTCTTCGAATGTTGGTATGGTGAATATCGGGAGAAGGATGGGTGATAAAAAGCTTCTTACCGCTATTAAACGGTTTGGTTTTGGTGAGTTGACAGGCATTGATTTACAAGGTGAGGTTCCTGCGTATTTGAGGGCAGAAAAAGACTGGTATCCGATTGATTACGCAACCGCAACTTTTGGTCAGGGTATTGCCGTCACGCCCATCCAGATGATTACGGCATTCTCTTCGATCATCAACGGCGGTATTCTCTACCGCCCTACCGTAATCAGAGCAACCGTAGATGAAGGGAAAGAGGCAGTAAGACAGCCAGAGGCCGTAAGACGGATTGTGAGCGAGAAGACATCTGCCGTAATGAGAAAGATGCTTGAGTCGACAGTCGAGAACGGAGAGTTTAAATGGGCGAAACCTGAAGGATACCGGATTGGAGGGAAGACGGGTACTGCGCAGATTCCCATCGAGGGAAAGTATGATCCGTACAAGACAGTTGCATCATTTATTGGATTTGCCCCAGTTGATAATCCCCAGTTTATTGCTATCGTTATTCTGCGAGAGACCAAATCATCTCCATGGGGATCAGAGACTGCAGCCCCCCTCTTTTTTGATATAGCGAAGGAGCTTCTTGTGTACTATAATATTCCTCCAAATAAATAACTACAAGTTTCTACGATAAATGTCACCAGAACAAGGTTTTGGCAAAAATATTGTTGAGATAAGGTATGGTATGCCTGCAATATTTTTTACTGGGCTGGGGAGAGAATATGTAATTAATTTAACCGTAAGTGGCAACCGTCATATCACACATAGGTTTTACGATGGTCAATATAAAAAGATTTCTCCTCAAGAAGGTATAGTAGAGTTTTCTGATGACAAAAATCCAAATACTATATATAAAGTTACGTTTACGTTGATAGGTTGATAGCGTGTATTATGACCGAAGAATTTCAACGGATTCCCCCTCGTCCCTTGCTTGTTCTTGATAGAGATGTGATAAAAGAGGGAGACTCTATTGTTGTACTAATCAACGGTGTAAGATATCCATTTACACCTCACGAATACAGAAATAACCCTGATTTTGTCTACTGTGATATTATTGTTGGTAAAGTAGAAAGAAGGGCTGTCTGCGCTAAAAGCGCTGTGTATAGATAGTTCTTTATGTTGGATCCTTCGTTTACCTTCTACGTTTTCCTTTTATTTCCCCCATCCGCTGATTAAGTAGAAAGCAACGCCGACAATAAGGGAGATGATTATGATATTGGCGAAGTTCGTGATGACGACAATGCCAAAGAATGATAAGATCCATAGGACGAGAATAACGAGAGCGATCTGTCTGAAGGGGCTTGGGAGAATGCCGATAACCCAGAGAATGAGTAAAGTGAGGATGAGATCAAACAGTGTTACATTTCTGCCCATGAGTGAAAAGAGTACCGTGTTGCTTAAGGGGAACTGAGGTATTTGAATATACCCAAAAAACCAGAGCGCGATAAGTAGTATGAGAACAACGAGTGCCATTTTAGCATTATATCATCTTATGTAGTTTGTGTGATATATAATTGTGTCATGATACGTAAAATCAAAAACTTCTACCATCTGTTAACTGCAGTTTTGAGTGTTATCCGCTATGGCAATCCCAGCCGCAAGTTAAAGGTTATCGGAGTGACCGGCACAGATGGCAAAACTACAACATCATCTCTTCTCTTTCACATCCTCACCAACGCTGGAAAAAAGGCTTCTATGATTACAACAGTATACGGAAAGGTAGGCGACCAGGTGTTTGACACTGGACTGCATGTCACCAGTCCTCCTGCCTCACTCATTCAGCGGCTCTTGAAGAAGAGTGTTCAGGCGAGAGACGAGTACTTTGTACTGGAAGTGACATCGCATGCGATAGACCAGTACCGGGACTGGGGAGTGAGGTATCATTCAGGCGTTATCACAAACATTACGCATGAGCATCTGGATTATCACAAGACCTATGACAACTACGTAAATACAAAAACAAAGCTTCTCTTGAGGGCTACACAGCGGTATGTGAACCGGGATGACAGATCATTTAAGTGGATAGAACCGATCTTGAAAAAACATGAAAAGAAGTTCTTTACCTATGCGTTAAAGCAGAACGCTGATTACCATATGGATATTGCAAAGAAGATCGGCCGGGATCTGCCGACATTTAATAGATATAACTATCTTGCAGCATATGCTGTCTGCCGTGGTCTGGGCATACCGGAAAAGGATATTTTTTCAGCGATGAAAACATTCAAAAATCCGGTAGGCAGAATGGAGATGGTATATAACAAGGAGTTTAGCGTTATCGTTGATTTTGCACATACACCAAATGCGGTAAAAGAAGCGCTGGAAGCAGTTCAGAAGATGAAGAAAAAGGGAGGCCGCATTATTCATGTCTTTGGATCGGCAGGCCTGCGAGATCAAGCGAAACGCCCTCTTATGGGTGAGATGAGTGCATCACATGCAGACATTGCAGTTATCACAGAAGAAGACTATCGCACCGAGGATCCACAAAAGATTGCACAGGAGATAGCATCGGGAATGAAAAAGAAAGGGTATAAAGAAGTGCGGTTTGACTCGCAGACTGTTCCGGTAAAATCCTACATGATAAATACAGTGCGTGGTGAAGCGGTTAAAAAAGCCCTTTCACTTGCCCGGAAAGATGATACTGTCATTCTTACCGGCAAAGGACATGAAAAAAGTTTGTGCAGAGGCAAAACAGAGTACCCATGGAGCGACCAAGATGAGGTGCGGCAGATTCTTCAAACTGCAAAAAACAATACAAAGTAATTAGCTGCATTATGATAGTAAAAAGAGAGAATGGTACTTACGCGTCATCGCTTTTTAGCGATCTCTCGGTGACTGCAGGTTTTACAACGAAGGAAGCAGGCGATATGCGTGATAGGTCACGTATTCTGGCTATTCTTCCTTCCTCCCTTCATAATGCATATACCCATCAATGTCATTCAGTTGATATTGTTACTCATAATTCTTCGGTAGACACAACAGAAATACGAGCTGATGGAATTTTAACGAAGGAGTCTGACACGATTCTATCCATACTTACTGCAGACTGTGTATCAATGCTCTTTGCTACAGAAGAAGGATGGATCGGTGCATCTCATCAGGGTTGGGTTGGCAGTCTTGCAAACATGGCGGGAAAGATGATTCAGGAACTGAAGGACAAAGGCTGTAGTTCGCAGAAGATGAGGGTGATGATCGGACCCTCGATTGGTCTGTGCTGCTATACCATACCATCAGATAGAGCGAGGCAGTTTATCGACACCTATCCTACATACGAAAAAGAAATTCTCAGTAGAGAGCGTGACGTGTATCGTCTCAATCTATTGAAGCTAAACTATCTTCAGTTGAGAGATGCAGGTATAGATGGTGGGCATATTGACTGCTTTCCCTTCTGTACTTCGTGCGATCAAAACAGATTCTATTCCTTCAGACGGGATGGTATGATAAGGGGAGAGATTGCAAGTTATATCTACCGTCATGCTTGAGAATTATCATCACATCTTCATCGTAGGCATCGGAGGAAGCGCTACATTCAATGTCGCCCTTATCCTCAAACAGATGGGGAAGAGAGTGAGCGGCTCTGATGCTCCAACGATCACATTAACTGATGAACTTCTGAAACAAAATGGTATCCCATTTGTTACTTCCTTCGATCCCGCACATGTGCCTGGAGATTCAGACCTTGTTATTTATTCCGGCGCTCATCACGGCAAACATAACGCACAAGTAGTGGAGGCGCAGAAAAGAGGAATACGTACCATGTCGTTATCAGAGTTTAATGGAATGCTTCTCAAACAGTTCCGCACTTCTATCGCAGTGTGCGGCTGCCATGGTAAAACCACAACCTCATCTCTTACCGCGTACTCTTTATTACATTTAAACGCAGACCCGACTTATTTAATCGGCACAGCAACATTTAATGAATATTATGGCGGTGGTTATGGCAAGGGTGACGTGTTTGTTATTGAATCAGATGAGTATGGGGTGAATCCTCCGGATGATAAGACTCCAAAGTTTCTGTCGCTTCATCCGACTCATTGCATATGTACTAATATAGACTTCGATCATCCCGATGTCTACAACTCAATCGAAGAAGTTAAGAATGCGTTCAAAACATTTTTTGAACAAACCGTCTCGTCCCATCCTGATGCAAAAATCATCGCATGCCACGATAATAAGCACCTCATGGATGTGCTATCTTCATTTCCTAAGAAAAATATAGTTACTTACGGCTTCTCACATGAAGCAGATATACATATTAGCAGTTTTAGCACAACTGAAACCGAATCACATTTTTCACTTTCCTACCTTGGTGATCCTGTCGGAGATTTTTCTATTTCTTTATGCGGAAAACACAGCATTTTAAATGCAGCAGCAGTTATTACTCTCTTAAGAGAGCTGAAGTACGATGCAAACGATATCGCACAGGCAATTAAAGGATTTACCGGTTCGAAACGGAGGATGGAGTTGGTGAGTTATATAAACGATACATATATCTTCGATGATTATGCCCATCATCCGGCAGAGATTAAAACTACGTTAGAAGGGGCAAAGGAGCGATTTTCAAAGAGACAGGTCATTGTGTTATTCCAACCGCATACGTACTCCCGTACTCAGAGCTTACTTGCAGATTTTGCTGAATCTTTGCATGTTGCAGATTATGCGTATGTGCTTCCCATATTCGCTTCCGCACGTGAAAATGCAGCAGATTTCTATGTGAGCTCAAGCGATATTGAAGCGAAAGCGAGAGAAAGTGGTTATGGAAATGTGAGAGCGATAGAAGAAGATGAATTGAATGGAGTTCTGAGAGAAAATGTTAAGCGGGGAGATGTGGTGATGACGATGGGGGCTGGAGATGTATATAAGAGAAAAAGTGCTATAATTGACGTACTAAAAACATTATCGTAAGAATACGCGTTTTTTGAATATTATGGATACTTTGAGCCGGCTTACTGACAAACTGGGAAGCGGACGGGTGGTTGAGAACAAGAATCTATCCCCGTATTTTACGATGAAGCTTGAGACTGCAGCGCAGTACTACTTCGAAGCAGAGACTGCAGACGAGATTGTTCTTTCATACCTTACTGCAAAGGAGTTAGGCATTCCTTACTTTCTCCTCGGGGGAGGGTCAAATATTGCTGTCTTGAAAAGTGTAATACCCGGTCTTGTTGTCCGGAACATGTATCAGAAAAAAGAGCTTTTAAGTGAAGATGATGATTCAGCTGAACTTCTGGTTTCATCTGGTTACTCTACAACACGGCTCGCTCGTGAAACAGCAGAGGAAGGGCTTGAAGGGCTGGAGTTTCATCTCGGTCTTCCAGGCACTGTTGGCGGAGGGGTCGCGATGAACTCTAAATGGGCGGCTCCAATGGGATATCCCGGCAGCTTTCCAAAGTATATGGGCGACCCGCTCTTGTGGGCGCGCATTATGCGAACCGATGGGACAGTGCACAAGGCAGAGCATGATTACTTCCGGTTTGCCTATGACTACAGCGTAATAAAAGATACAGGCGAGATCATCTTAGACTGCGTATTTAAGCTGAAGAAAGGTAATGTGGAAGAGCTGGTAAAACGGGGTAAGGATGCGATGGAATACCGGCGCAAAACACAGGTTGTCGGGCAGCCGACATGCGGCTGTATGTTTCAGAACATTTCTGACGCGCTGCAACTGGAGAAGCAGCTCCCTACAAAATCAGCAGGTTATCTTGTAGATCAGTGCGGATGGAAGAACAGAGGGGTAGGAGATTTTGTGGTCTCCGAAAAACACGCAAACTTTATTATCAATCAGGGAAAAGGGAAGCCAGAAGACCTTACGAAGCTCATTACTGAGATTAAACAATCGGTTAAAGAAAAGTTTGGAGTTGAACTTGAGGAAGAAGTAGTGCTATTGTAAGGCGTTACAAACATTTCTATTTATATGTCAGGAACAAATAACTATACACAGCTTGCGGAAGATGCGTTCATTGTAAACGGAGGGAATAAGCTGGAGGGAGAGATACATCTTTCAGGAGCAAAAAATGTAGCATTAAAGGTGATAATTGCAGCGCTTCTTTTTGAAGGGGATGTGATTTTGGAGAACATACCAAGAATCTACGATGTTATTGAGCTTGTACATCTCATTAATACAATAGGTGGGGTTGCTGAGTTCACCGGACCGCATACACTTCGGGTAAATGGGGAGAATATCAAAAGCAGCACGCTTGATATGCTCTATGCTTCGAAAATCAGAGTTTCATTTATGTTCTTTGCCCCCCTTTTGTATAAATTTGGTGAAGCGCATGTCCCGAATCCAGGCGGCTGCCGCATCGGAGCGCGCCCGATTGACCGGACCATAGAAGGATTAAAGCATCTGGGAATTCAGGTTGAGTACAACTCGGAGGATGGGTACTACCATGCAAAGATGAGTGCTCCCCCTGCAGGAAAGTTTTCATATGAGAAGTCCTCAGTCACCTCGACAGAGCTTCTTATCATATCCTCGGTCTTTACTAAGAAGGGTGTCACGATTGAGAATGCCGCACTTGAACCGGAGATTGACGATCTCATTCACTTCCTTAACGTATCTGGGGCAAATATAAAGAGAATTAATGAATCTATCTTTATCGCACCGGCAGACAAACTCACGCAGAAAGAGCCCTATCCTATCGTTTCAGACAGAATCGAGGCAGCAACCTACATTGCGGCCTGCATTGCGACAAAAGGAGAGTTGTATTTCTCCAACCTGAAAGAAGAACATATGCGGAAGTTTCATGAAAAGCTGAAGCTCGCCAATGTTGGTCTTCGGGATCTGGGTAATAACCGTTGGTACTACTCATACACCGGATCGCTTAAGGCAACTGACATTACTACCCGCCCCCATCCAGGCTTTATGACCGACTGGCAGCCCATCTGGTCAGTGCTTATGACTCAGGCAGAGGGACAGTCGATTGTGCACGAGCGGGTGTATGAGAATAGGTTTGCATACATGGATGATCTGAGAAAGCTCGGAGCTGATATTGATTTTGTTAAGGTGCCGGTAGTTAATCCTGCTGAGTTTTTCTTCTTCAACTTTGACCCAGCCAAGAAATACAATCAGGCAATACGAATTGTCGGACCGCAGAAGCTCCATGGAGGAGTCGTGAAGATTAACGACCTTCGCGCTGGTGCAACTCTGGCCATTGCGGCGCTTGTTGCGCAGGGAGAGTCGATCATAGATCAGGCGTCTGTACTTGAACGGGGATACGAGAACTTCGTCGAGAAGATCTCTCATCTGGGAGGAGACATTAAAAAGGTCTAAGTATATATGAAGACTGTGACAGTCATTGGTGGAGGAACCGGAACGTTTGTTGTTTTATCTGGGCTAAAGGCGTTTCCACTTGATCTTGGAGTAATCGTCACCATGATGGATACCGGAAGCTCGACCGGAATTCTGCGGGATCAGCTCGGGGTCCTACCACCCGGAGATCTTCGCCAGTGTCTCGTTGCCTTATCAGACGCCTCTTCCTTATGGCGCGAGCTTTTTCTATACCGGTTTGATAAAGGTGATTTAAAAGGCCACAACTTCGGCAACATCTTTCTTTCTGCTCTTGAGAAGGTTTCAAGCGACTATCAGGAAGTGATCGATACTGCTGGTTTTGTTCTGAAAACAAAAGGAGTAGTTTTTCCTGTTACGTTTGAGCAGGCTCATATCTGTGTGAGATACGAAACAGGTGAGGTAGTAAAAGAGGAGGAGAATATAGACAGCAATGCGAAAGAAAAGAGCAGGATAGTTGATGCATATATTGAGCCGCAGGTGAAGCCTAATCCGCGTGCGATTGAACGGATCGAGAAATCAGACGTAATTATTATCGGTCCCGGCGACATCTATACAAGCATTGTACCGGTGCTTGCAACCCCCGGCATATCAAAGGCGATGAAAAAAACGAAGGCGCAAATTGTGTTTGTCATGAATCTCATGACAAAGGCTGGTCAGACGACCGGATATACCGCTGGTGATCATCTTGTAGACATTGAAAAGTATCTTGGTAGACGAGTTGATACCGTTATTATGAACAATCAGCCGATTCCTGAGTTCATACATCATTGGTATGTTGATCATGAAGAAAAGGAAGTCATTAATGATCTTACTGGCAGCAAGTTGCTGAAAGTAATAGAAGCGGCAATTATAGAAGATGTGCCTCATGGTCAGCGGAAAGGAGATATGCTCATGCGGAGCATATTGAGACATAATCCGCAAAAGCTTGCTAAAGTAATATATGAGTCAATGCGGTAAGCAATAAGCATTTAACGTGCTACAATTAGAAAAAAATACACCTATGTTTAGACGACACACGATTTCTGTAAGACATGCATACAACGGAATGATGTGGGCCTTCCGCACCCAGCCGAACTACAAAATTCACTTTTTTCTGTCTCTCGTCGCGCTCATCGGTGCATTCTTACTTGAGATATCGCAAACCGAGTTTATAATTGTGATTGCCTTAATTACGATCGGTTTATCAATTGAGGCGATTAATACGGGGATAGAGGCAACAACAGACGCAATTGACCGATCTATCCGTGAGGATATTAAGGTGGCAAAGGATGTTGCAGCAGGAGCAATGCTTATTTACGCAATCGGTGCATTTACTATCGCGGCAATAATTTTTCTGCCGAAAATAGTGATGCACATTGCACCTTAATAAAGTAATATCAAAGTAACACAAACTAGTATGGCATTATATCTTTTTATCACTCTCATATCATACATAGTCCACTTCATACTCATCGTTCCATTCATAAACTTCCTTTACAAGATGAAGTTTCAGCGGGCTGATCAGCAGACAACAGATGCGTTCAACAAACCAACGCCAATATTCGATAAGTTTCACAAGCAGAAAAAAGGAACGCCGGTCGGGGGAGGGCTTATCATTGTTGGAGCGAGCGTTGTTTTATACGTGTTTTTTCTTGTTCTCCTCATTCTGTTTAACCATGACATTATCTCAAACTACCCTTCAGTGGTGGGGGAAATAAAGATACTGTTATTTACCTTCATCTCATTTGCTTTCCTTGGCGTATATGATGAT
>CAZLAJ010000020.1:0-11587 GCA_964557525.1 uncultured Gammaproteobacteria bacterium
GGGTAAGTTATAGTTTGAGTAAAACCTGAGACTAAATACGGTAGAGGTTGATGGTGAGAGAATATATCCTTATACAGTTTGTAATCCTGTGTGAGATGTTTACCTGTTATATAGTTGTCATCTTCATCAACAAATCGTATAGCTACGATATTGTTTTCAACAGATAAAAAAAACAATATTGAAACGCAAAAAAAAGCCAGATAAATTAATATTGTTTTCACCTTATTATTAAGCTTCATTACTTTCCTGTTGGCCTATGTAACTTTCATAAAAACACATTTAACGATCTTCATTCCACATGTTAATTCAACCGGTTTACTACTTTCGTTTACGATTTCAAGGATGATTTTATTATCCGTATCCGGTTCTATGAATATTGATCCCAGCAACACATGGATTCCTCTCTGGGCGCAAGACCCTCGTGTGCTTAGAATTCCTGCAAATTTTCCGTTAAAACGTATGTGCTCTTCTGTTTCACCAAGTATAAACTCATTAGGTTTGAGTAGATGCGGTTCACTAGAAATATTCTTCGAGACTTTGTTGCCGTTATTGTCGATAAAATATAGGCACTCGCCAAGTGTTAGTGTGTAGCTAGCTGCCTTTAAATGGTCTCGATTAAAAGGCGTTATAACGATCTCACCCTTATCAACATATTTTTGTATTGAATTATTAGAAAGTATCATAGTTCGATATTAAAATTATTCAATTCATGCATTACTCCTATCGTTAAATATTAATAGTAGTCAGGGTTGAAATAACGAGTCGAATTCTGCATCAATATGTTTGATGTATTTAGTTCTTTCAATAGGATCTAATTTTTTCCATTGAGATATTATATCTGCAATATTTATTTTATTTTCTTTCCCGTTTCCGAGCCATCTCAAGTCGGTAGGATTTGCTTTCCCGTCAGTGGGAATTGAATGTTCAGTATTGTCTAGAAAAATGGTTTGAGTTCCATATCGTTGAGTCAACTCGGTATCTGGCACGCCTCCCTCTTTTTGAGTAGCGAGCATATACCGATCAAAGGTTTGAGCTAAAAGCGATACACAAGGGGGTTGTCCGAGTTGTACGGCTTGTACAGACAATTTAAATGCAGTTCGGTAGTCTTGCGAATTTTCACCGTGCTGAAATATTAGTGCTGCATTATGGTAGTCGTCTGCTGTAGTTAACAGTCCCTTTTTAATTAGCTCGGTGACAATTTGTCTGCGTTGTCTGTCCTCAGCATCTATTTGACTAAGCACTGCTTTCTTTATATTTAGATCTGTTAACTGTGATAAATTTGTTCGAGCTTTTCTATCTTGTTTTGCGAGAAAAGCTAATAGCTCCGAAGCTTGGTCGGGAGGTATATTTTCGATGAAGGGGGATGTTAATGCTGGCTCTGTGTCGGACATATGGCTATGTTAACACAATAACATGTGAGTCTGAAAGCAATGGATCATTTAATAGATTTTATCAATGTAGCGATTAATCACAGTGATCCGTCTATAAATATTTACACGATTTTATTCATAACTAGCGCATCGGTAAACATCATTTTTAGATATTCGTTAAACACAATATTAACGCCGTAGTTTGTCTTAAACCAGTTTGTAGGAGCAACCTTGCTATTAGGCGGCATAAAGGCGCTTGTTCTATATAGCGTTGACGTGGCAGAAATGTATTTCTCTAACGTCATCCATGCTCTTAATTGAGCGTACCAGTCAATAACAAGGATCATTCTTTCAAAACTTATATTAAGCTCGTCCATTAAGTTAAGACTGCGTCTGCAGTTGTCCGCTATAGTAATACTATTTGGTTCAATGAAAATATTTGATTCTGGAATACCAGATCGAATTGCAATATTTTTAAAAGTGATAGCTTCAGGTTCTGTAGTTCGGTATATTGGGTGTGCACCGCTTATCCAAATATTTGGCGCCCATCCAGCTTGCCATAGCTCGATGGCTTTGTATATTCTTCCTGTATTTGATCCGCCAAAAACAAAGATGAAGTCACTTTTTGCTAGCTTGTCACTTTTATATAAATGTTTGGTTATTTTCTCTATGAGCGCTTTGAAATCAGCATCACCACTTTCTATTTTTTCTATAGTCAATGGCCCGACAGTTTCTTTTATTCGATTTCCCGTTTCAATTAGCTGTGTAATATCCTTATTAAAATCAAAAAGATTTTCTGCAACATTAAGTGATCTCAGCCAATTTTCTGCGAGCGAGTAATCTACTAGTTTTATATTTCTTTTTGTCTCAATTACCGGTCTTTTAGCTTCAAGAGCTAATATTGCAAGTAATTCTTTATGATCAAACGGTTGGGAAGCATCTGTTCTTTTGGAGATATGAGTCTGCATGGGGAGTGGTAGGTCAAAATTATCCTATGTATTAATCGCTAGGTGACAATTTTGTTACGCTTCTTGCGGAGAGGGCGGGATTCGAACCCGCGATGACCGAAAGGCCATACTGGTTTTCAAGACCAGCTCGTTCAACCGCTCCGACACCTCTCCTTGGTGTTTTTCGTCAAAAACTGAGGCGCGTGCCGGAATCGAACCGGCGCAATAGAAGTTTTGCAGACTCCCGCGTTTCCACTTCGCCAACGCGCCTTGCGTGGTTAATTTTACCCTATTTCATCCTGAATAACAATAAAACGCGAGACAGAGGCGGCTGAACGAGTGTCAAGATAAGAATGGTTGTTGCATTTACCTGTTACAAAAGGTAAAGTTAAGGGTATGAGGCAGAAAGTAACTCCAACACAACGGGCACTAAACCTCTGGGCTATAATTCTTATTATCTGGGCAATATACCGGGCAAAAATTCAGGCGCCAGAGGTTATTGACGAGTTTATCGCCAAGCCTCTCGTATTTATCCTGCCGGTATGGTACTACGTAACCAAGGTAGAAAAACAGGACTTTTTTAAAGGAATATATCTGGATTTTAGCAAGCTGAAGGAAGATGTTATCTTAGGAACGGTAATAGGCGGAATTTTTTTCCTTAGTGCTGCTCTGGCAAAGCTTGTTCAGGGAGGAAGTTTTTTGAAGCTTATAACCTTTAATGGTGACATTCAGTTTGTTGCGCTTATGATTGCGATTGCTTTAGCCACCGCAATATCAGAAGAGATACTATCGCGAGGATTTATTCTCAAGAGACTATATGAAGAGTCAAAGAATATGTATACCTCATCCTTCTTTGCAAGTATTCTCTTCTTTTTTCTCCACGTACCGTTTCTGTTTGCCAATGCAAAGATAACAGGGAATCTTCTTCTAGTATTTCTCGCAACTGATATGATCTTAAGCTTAACAAACTCATTCTTGTTTTTGACACGAAGAAGCCTTATCTTACCGATCATGATTCACATGTTTTACAATCTCACCATCATTCTGTTTATTGCCCAGTAGTAAGCAATCTCCCTGTAAACAAAAGCGTCGTAATTATGTAAGTATCCTCATTTGAACTGATTGAGTATTTCTTTATCGCTCTTTTTAATGACCGCATCTGCTCTTCTTTTGCGTATTATGCCGATACACTTGGTTGCTTCTATAAGAGCACGAAAGAATATCCACTCTCTTTTTTTTAGCATCGAAAGCTTGAGTAATGGGAGGTTAAGAAAGTGGTCAGTTAATAAGTCAGAATCGGTAATGTTTTTCCAGATGAAAATAAGTTGGTTGCGATATGAGATGGTTTTAATTAACTGCTGCTTAAAGTAGGTACTAATGGTTGACTCATGGTGGTGTTCAACAAGCACACCAGGGTCAAAAAGAACTTTCCAACCACGTTTCCACGCTCGGTAGGATAGATCAACATCTTCCCAATAGAAGGGAGAGTAGAGCGGGTCAAATCCGCCAAGCTGAAGGTATTTATCTCTATCAAAAATACTGCTGCCTCCCTCCGCCCACCCATTTATCCCTTCGGTAAGATCGTTTGCCTTTCGATGTTTAAAGAGTCCGTTCTCCCAATATATTTGGTTTTTGCCTACAATCTGACCCGACTTTTCTATCTGTGCAAAACTGACTGCGAATAGGTTGGGATCATTGCGAAAAAGTTCAAGCGTATGGCTGAAAGAGCCATCGTGCAGCTTTACATCTGTATTGAGAAGCATGACATACTTTTTTGTTGCATGTTTCACACCTCGATTAACCGTTGGTCCAAATCCGAGATTTTTATCGTTCTCGAGTAGTATGACCGATAATCCCGCTAGATCATCATGTAATGATTCTTCAGGATAATCATTCACGATAACAACCTCACAATCTTTCATGTAGGTAAGATTGTGTTTAAGGTTGGTAAGGAACTGTTCTTTGTTTTTGTAGACAGGAATAACAACAGAGATGTCCATATATGTTATGTATTTAATTTAAATACTTCCATAACGCGCGACTTAAATACTGGATAGCTGAAATGCTGAGAGACGTATTGCTTTGCCTCAGTCATCATCGTTTGTCTCAATCCGCCATTATTGAGTAATAACATATTCTTTTGTAGTTCTTCTAGTGAGTCAAATAGAAATCCAGTTTTTCCGTCTTGTACTGTCTCTTTCGGTCCGCCTGCACGATAACAGAATGCGATACAGCCCATTGCCATTGCTTCAAGCGGAGTCATACCCAGATGTTCCACCAGTTCGGGATGAATAGATTCATCTACGTCATATCCTGCAAAATGCCAGTAGCATTCGGCTTTTGCGTATAGGTCTTTAAGTTCTGAGTACGGAATATTTGGCTTTAACTCTATATTATGTCCTTTAGCCATTTCTTTGAGCTCGTTAAAGTATGGTTCGTCTTCCTTTTTAACATTGCCAGCAAGAACAAGTTTATATTCTTCCATCTGTTTTATTTTGGTGGACAGAGAGATGTAGTATTCGATTGCCTTATCCTGCCTTTTTGCATGAAGATGTTTAAAAAACCTACCCACAGAAAGAATAGTTTTTTCTTTTTTTATATTCTTAATATCAAAGTTTATATATTCATCATTTATGTATGGATAGATTACTTGGGATTTTATTCCCCATTGTTTTATTTTTTTCTGTGTATAGAGAGAGTTCGAGATAAATCGGTAATTTGCTGTTTTGAGTCTGTTTAGTATCGAGCGATTGTATAAACTCTTTTGAGGGACCATCGCAAATACGTAGTTCCTTTTTGCACGGGAGAAGAAGTAGCTTCCATCAGTTACGTAGATAAAAATATCGTAATCCTTTAGTAGTCGCGCTTTGTCTCTCAATTTCTTCTTCTGTGATAAAGGCGACTCTTCAAAAGTCAGTGAGTGAAATGTGAGATTTAGTTTTGTTGAGATAGCTTCTGTAAGATTTTCTTTCCAAAAGACAGTAGGTTCGTATCCTGCCTCTTCAATCACTTTTAGTATGGAAAGAATGTGGTTCTCTCCACCTCCCATTACGTCAAGGTACGGGTCATAGAGAGCGACGCGTTTTTTTCTCATAGAGGTAAAGATAGGTAATTGTTTTGGAGAAGGCTTGATATAGGCTTTCGATAAGGCCAATTGTGCCGTCTCGGAATCCCTGCTTTTTGATAAGTCTCCTGTAGAGCTCTCCGAAAAACTTGCGGAAGAATGTGTTTATTGACACAGGCCGGTTTGCTTTGTAGAGCAGTTCGGATTCCTTATCTTCAAAATTAATCGTTTTATTAACGATTACTTCATAATCGTTTTTCGAGAAATGAAGAATTGAATGTTCAAGCATGCCGCATGTTCCGTTGATTTCCGGAGTTGAGTGAATAGCTGAGGGCCAGTTTACAAAACTCTTAGTATTAATGAGTCTTATAATGTAGTTTGGCCACCACCCTCCATACTTAAGCCATGTTTTTTTACCAAAGTATTCCTTGCGCGACACTTTGTAGTAGGTAAATGGTTCTTTATCTATTCTTCTATTGATTTCATTAATCAACTCTGGAGTAAATCGTTCGTCAGCATCAAGAAGAAACACCCATGGTGTGGTCGCTTTTTTTATTGCGAAGTTTCGAACAGGCTCCACATACTCGACAAACGGATGTGAGTAAACAGGGACATTTTCTTGTTTCGCAATCTCAACAGTGCGGTCTGTACTCTGTGTATCTACGACGATAATTGAGTCTGTTAACCGTCGTGCAGACTCAATACATTCTTTAATATTCGTTTCTTCGTTATATGTTTGGATAACTACTGATATTTGAGGTTTATATGCCATGGTATAATGAAACGCAACTATCTTATTATACAGGCGTATGCATTACATTCAATTATCCAAAGGTAAAATAATATGCATACTAGTCGGCATATTCCTCATTGGATTAGTCTTACGCTTACTCTACTTCGACAAGATAACTATTACCTATGATCAAGCTCGGGATGCACTTGAATCAATGAAGATCTGGACCAGTGACCCGTTTAAACTGAGAGGGCCCGCAACAGATATTCCTGGAATAACGCATGGTCCTCTATACTGGTATTTAATATCTCCTTTCTATTACTTCAGTTCAGGTAATGTATATGTGGTAAAAGTTCTCCTGATACTTCTTAATCTAATGGGAATTGGGATAATTTACTGGATAGCAAAAGATGTATTTAAGAATAAGTTGGTGGGACTGGTCTCCGCATCGATATATGCGGTTTCATTTGAAGTAATTCAGTATGCGAAATGGTTATCTAATCCATCCCCAGCAGTTATCACCATTCCGCTATCGTATTTTGGACTGTGGATGATTTATACAAAGCGAAATATCGGGTATATATTATTTTTTGTAAGCTGGGCGTTATCTGTCCATTTTCAGTTTTTTCTGACATATCAGATTCTTCTTTTTATCGCGCTGCTCATCTATCAAGTCATAAGAGCTAAGAAAGATATAGGGTGGACTTATCTTATAGCTGGTGTGGTTTGCGCAGTAATTATTCTTTCTCCGTTTATTGTTGCCGAGATCAAGTTTGATTTTAGTGGTATTAGGGCGATAGTGGGTTTTTTATCTGAACCTAAACCTCTCGTACGCAGTTTTACCGAAATATTATTTTTATATATCGATAAAATAGCGCTCGCTTTTTACTATAGTGTATTTGGGCTAAATCTTGCTGGAGCTGGACTGATAATGTTGATGATGTTTATCGGAGTGTCATATGAGGTAATTAATAGCAAAAGATGGGTGAGAGAGATGGTGTTTCTCGTCATTTGGTTGCTCTCGCCTTTTATTCTCGCATCGTTTGAAAAAAACAATTTCTATTTTCTTATTATCGGAACAGTATATCCGGTCATTTTACTAACATCTTATTTTCTTGTAAAAATATGGTCTACAAAATATCGCGCATATGCTGTTTTGTTTTTTGTTTTGCTTATATTAGGCAATCTCAAGTTGATTACTACATACAATAAAACTGGCGAACCACTTTTTAGCGTTCAGATGATGCTTTATGGAGATGAGAAGACGGTAATTGATTGGATATATAACGATGCGGGTGGTAAAGAGTTTGGAATCAATACTGTAACCAATCCATTGTTTATAAACACAACATGGGCATTTCTATTTGATGGCTACGCGAGAAGAACATATCACTATATGCCAGTCTGGCTCGGTTATCAGCAGGATGGCAACTACGGCGCTGAGGTTAAATTTAACGGAATAATACCAAAAATTGGGATGTCTTACTATTTGATCATTGAGCCACCAAGGGGGATTCCTGACACTTATATAAAAGGAATACCTGATTATGAGAATAATCGTTCACACCTTGTGTATTCGAAAGATTTTGGTGAAATTCGTGTTGAAAAGCGAATCATAACGAAGGATAAATATTTCTCTAGAGATGATCTATATAAAGTTATTACAACAAAGAAATATTAGCGTATCGTAAATATATCTGAGTATAGATGGTATGCATATCGAGGTGTTTTATTTTCCTGGAAAGAATAGAGTGTTTTAATTTGTTTTCCTGCTAAGTAGTAATCTGCGTAGTTCTGGTTGCTAAACGCTGTAAATAGAAGTTCGGAATTCTTTGATGAAAGTCTACCATTGCTGTGGTTATCGCTGAAATATATCGCATTTTTATTTTGAATATTTGTATCTTTTCCAGCAAATATCTGTTGAGCCACGAGCTGTATATATCGATTAGTAAGATAGTAACCTACAACCTCATGATAGTTAATTGCAGTAACGGTGAAGAGTGTGTAAACCGCAAACAGTATAGTCATAGTAATAGCTCTTCTGTTTGTTATTAATATTATTCTGTAGACGAGGCAACCCAGAATAATAGAGATAAAAAGGTACGGTATTGTTAGACGGACCATCCATTTATGAACGATCATTAGTACTGGTAAGAGAAATAATGCAAAGCACAGATACAAAAAAAGTCCTCTTACTAAAGAATATATGCCAATCTTACGCAGTAAGATAAGTAATATAGTTGAGATTAATAATAACCCTAACAAGAATAAGAGGATTCCAATGTATAGTTTATCGTTAATCGTAAACAAGGCATAAAAGAAGCTAGGTGGCGGTAGTCTGAATATCGTTGGCATATATTCATATAAATTGCTTGGCACCCCAAGTGACCATAAGGTATACCACAACAGATTGTTCACCATGAGCCGCGGAGAAAGATGAATCTTGTATACATCCAATGTAGATACAGAGCGTATGCTTAAGTAGTAGATGACAGAAAACTGTGCAGAAAGTAAAAAAAACAGAATAAGGTAAAGAGTTCGGTTGCGATTAGGTTTATCGAATACGAGAGAGTATAACAGAAGAAAAAATGGATACATTATGGAAGTCTCTTTAGACATTAGGGCAAAAACAAAAAAAATAAGAGAGAGCATATAGCGCTCTTTCAGAAAGAAGTAAAAACTTACTAAAAGTGTAAATAACATAAGAATCTCTTGGTATGTTGCAAGTTGTGAGAGTTGGAATAAATGGATGAAGCTTATTCCGTAAATGAAAACGATTATTCGTGAAAGATGTTTATTATTTGTGATGGTTTGTAGAATAATCAGAAATATCCAGAGAGATACAATATATGTGACGTACATAATGATATGACCTGCAAGGGCGCTTCGTCCCAACATATTCACCAGCGTATAAAATACCTCACTTCCAAGCGGGCGGTAAAAATAATCTTTTCCTGGCTGAAAAAAATAAAGGACGTCAGTTATATTTTTAGGGTGCGATAGTTTGAGAAAAGCAAAATCATCTGAATAAAAAGGCATAGTGAGAGCTTGTTTGAAGAGAATAAGGATGAAAAGAGCGATGCTAAAAATAAAAGAAAAGTCAGAGCAGATAAAGCTTTTTAATTTGCTTGTTGCCATAGTTCAATAGATATTTCTTTGCCGATGGAGTGTTCCTTTATCTTCTTTGCATGAGGAGGTATATTTTCTTGACGCCATTTTTCCACTCTAAACGCATATGGATCGTACTCGATGATGTACCAGCACTGTTTATTAACATATTCAGTCTGAGGTTTTTTTGCTATGTTAGCAAGTTCGTTATATTCTTCTATGTAATGGTAGGTATGAGTAATAACCGGTGGCGTATATTCCTTCAAGCAGTACCTTTCTTTATCACTTTGCTCAACCACATACTTTATCGCCATCACGGTACGTCTTAGTCCTTCATTGTTTTCTTTCGGGCTAATTGCATACCGATAGACTGTTATTAATCCGCTAACGAGATATAGTGAAATAAGAATAAGAAGGACTATGGTTCCTTGTCTACCTTTCAGTAATGCGGCATATACCGCGATGACCGTTAAATATAGAAAGAAATACGGAAGTCCTTCATAATAGTTGGCCCAAAAGAAGTTATTGCGATATAAGAGAGAAGAGAGAAAGAGGAATGTAGTTAAGAGTGATACATAAATAAATGTATATTTTTTATCTTCAGTAAGTTTTCGATATCCGTACGCGACACATACTATAGTGAGTAGTAGTACGATTATGGGAAGATACTGTTGTTCTAGAAACATTGATTTGTAATAGTTCCAAAACATTAGAGCTCTGTCATGAAACGCAGTAGAAAAAGGTGTTGGATTAGTCGCAGAAGGCTTAATAAAAAATCCAATAATTGTCTTTGTTTGTAGAAAGTTATTTTTTAGTTCAAATAACAATCTTGGAAGAAGAGGGATGATAAAACCAGCAAGAAAGAATAAGACATTTTTAACTGTAAATAATCGTTTGTTTTTTACAAAAAATAAAAATGAAATAATTGCTGAGGGAATAATAAATAATCCAAACGCCACTTCAAACTCAAAAATGAACCCGAGTGCCAGGGAAGTGAGGAATATGTATTTATATTCATACTTCTCAAATGTTTTATATATCGAAAATAACAAAAGAAGAATAAAAGGAGGAACCATGAAGTTATTACTCGCCTGGAATGCAGTGGGAATGAAGTAAGGAGAAAAAGCAATGACTATAAAAAACAAAAGAGCTACTGTGTTGTTTAGCTTACGACCGAGAAAGTAAGCAAATAGTAAGGTAGACAGGGCAACCACCATAAATATGGCATAGTAGAAGCCGATGGGGCGAGCTGAAAATAATACATACGGAGCACTTAAAAAGTAATACCACCAAGCTCCATGAAATAGTCCGTTTATGCCTGTTGTAGGTCCTATGAAGGTAAGATTGTGGTTCTTAACAATGTCCAGTGCCTTTAGAAAATCTCTCCCTTGATCGTATGTATATGGTACTGTTTGACGGAAAATAGGATCGAGGCGTGTGTATATGTATGCAACTAGTGAAATGAAAAAAAGAAGACCTTCTATACCTATTAGAAAATGATTACGCGCGCTTTTCTCTTTTTTCATACCTGTATTGTATCAGATTGCTAACTGTTTTATTTATCTGAGGTATAGCAAGAAGACCGCAAATAATAAGTGACAGTACGGAAATAGTATTGCTCAGTTGCTGTATAAGTGTCTGTTCGTATATGACCTCAAGTTTACTTGGGCGCGATACGATAAGCATCGGTCTTCCCAGACGATCATAAGCATATTTTGTAAGTAAGCGCCCATCTATCTTCACTTTCCAGTTCAGGAATGTGTGAATATTGACCGTATATACTCCTGGTGTCAGTGAGGCGCTCTTATAGTAAGGAGTGTTCTTTTCAATATATGAGCCGGGAAATAGAGGATGTACGAACTCCTCTTTCATAAGCGTCTGGTCAACATACTGAGTATTTTGTGCGTTCGGTTCATATTTCAACCAATATTTGTAGTCAACAGACTGAGGCAAGTATTCTGGTATTTTGTATGCAACCCGTGTCTTAATATATGTATCCGAAAGGTATTCTTGTTTATAACTTTCAATTGGCATCTGTACCTTTTGAAAAAATTTTGACCCATTGAAGAATGCATATATGATGCATACAATCGCAAGAAATGTGCTTACTTTCTTCGGCAACAGATAAATACTGTAAGCGGCAAAAAATGACACGCCAAAAAGGCTAAAGATAAGGAGACGCCAGGGGAATTGGAATAGGCTTAATACAGAGGCAAACATCTCCCATACTTTTACTGAAGAATAGGTTGTAAGAAATGTTGCAGCTAAAGCTAAGATAAAAATAAAAAGCGAAACTATTTCGATTTTTTTCTTTTTAATACTCGCCGTGAGAAAGACGATAATTCCAAGAACACCCAAAATTATC
>CAZLAJ010000021.1:0-11270 GCA_964557525.1 uncultured Gammaproteobacteria bacterium
TGTGACAGTCCGATTCGTGATAGGTAGGGAAGTAGCAGGATTTAAATGAGAGTGCTAATAGGTAAGCCCAATCTGGCACACTACTTACAGATCTTCGTTTTTACCTCATCTTTGTACTTGCTTAGCAGTTTATCAAACTGGTCGAGTACTCTGCCAGCCGTCTGATCAAACAGGTATGAAGAGACCATATCTCCCGGTTTTGTTGCCTCTTTACTAATCTGGTCTTTGATATTGCCGCTCAGGGAATTGGTAAGAGTGTTTGCCGTAGACTGCGCTACTGCAAGGAGTGGATTCGCCTCTTTTTTAACCGAATCCAGGATACTGGGTGGGGTATGACCTGATACTGGGGTAGGGTATGTCTTGCTTGTACCAAGAACTTGGGGTTTACCAGAGGTACGGGCATCGTATACATACTTGAAACCCATCCCGAGGAATACAAGCAGAGCGATAAAGGCAAGTTTTGAAACAGAAACCGGTTTTTTCTCATCTTTAGTTCCTTTCTTCTGTTTTACCTGACTATCGGCTTTCTGAGATTTCTCAGCTTGCTGAGACTTTAGGTTTTTCTCAACGATATCAAGAGGTTTGAGTGGCATAGTAGAGATGTATTTACTAGGTTAGTATATTGTACTCTTTGCATGAAACACCTGTTCGATAAAGTCTCTTGGGGTGATGATGCTAGCGCCAGCGTATTCTCCCAATTGGAGAAGATGCTGTTTGTCCCCAGTAACAAGATAATCGGCCTTTCCATATATGCAGGCAGATAGAAACTTATTATCATCCTCATCTGGGGAGACCGTAATTGTAGGGTCATCTTTAACTATGTAAGTAATCGCCAAGAGGAAACGCATAACGCGTTCAGGTTCGAATGAGCGACGATTCTTGAGTGCTGGACGATTAATCACATCTTCGATTTCGTTAAAAATAGCTACAGAAGCAACCATCAGAAATCGTTTCTGCTTAAGAGCAAGATATATCTCTCTAGGAGGGGACAATTTGGTAGTGAGCAATGCGCTCACTATGACATTCGTATCTATAACCGCTCTTGGAATGTTCATTTCTTTTTTGACGATCTTACCTCATCGACTGCTTGATTTACCATCTGTTGAATCTCTTCAGGCTCCAAATCTTCAAAGGTCTTTTGGATCGAGTCCATCTGACTAAATTGCGCGTCCCATTCTTGTTGGGAAAGTCTCTTAGTAGGATCAAGAAGAGATTCATATTCCTGTTGACTTAAGATAATGGCGGCGTTCCGATTATATTTTTTCACTATAATTTTTTGTTGACCGTACATGACTCTTCCGATGATTTCTGAAAGATTTGTTCGAAGATCGTCAATAGATACCTGATTAGCGTTTTTCATATATTAAGAATATTACAAATCTTGACATTTGTCAAGAATGATAGTATTTATCAATAAGGTATTTAGTTATTTTTTTATTTTTATCGGTCCATTTATATCTTCTCATAAAGGCTGAAAGTTGATTTACAAGTGATGCGGGTGTTCCGTGCTTTTGCTGAATCTTTTTGTTTACTTTGGGCGATTTATTCATATTTATTAGTGTAACGGAACTATGCAAGAGATATGCAGATTAAATACATGTGTGGTATGCCGGTTATCTTTTGTTTAAGCAAGAACTGAGCCTGAAGCGGGAATCGAACCCGCAGTCTAACCCTTACCAAGGGTTTGTTTTACCACTAAACTATTCAGGCATTCTTCAGTCTCTCATTGTACAATACGGTTAAGCAGATTTCATTCATATTCTCTCCACCTATTCAAACAATATCATCTTCGTAATTAGATTGATAGGATAGCATAAACAGATTGTTCTTGACAGATAGCAGAGTAAGTGATAGACTGCTAATATAGGGGATATAGATGCACGGTTTTTAGGATAGTTATTAGTTTCATCAGAGTAAGGAGGTGAGAGCATATGGCACATGTACGGTTAGTTTCACCGCTTTCCCGGCTTATGTACCGCCCTCTCTTATGGGATGATGAAGAGGAGTCTTGGCCAAACATGACGATGACCGAAGGACTTGATATGTATGAGGAGGGGGATGCGGTCTATGTAAAAGCACCGGTCCCTGGCGTAACCCCTGAGAATGTCGATGTAACGTTTGAGGATGGGGTACTCCGGATTACTGCAAGGCAGGAGGAGAGTGAAGAGGAGAAGAACAAAAAGAGGGTAGTCTACCGAAAAGAACGGATCGTTTCGTTTGACTACACAACCACTCTTCCTCGTGCGGTTGATCCAAAAACTCTTACCGCTGATGTGGAGGATGGGGTACTTATTGTTTCCGCCAAGATAGCAGAAGCGGCAAAACCGCAGAAGATCTCCGTTCAGAAACGGAAAAAGTAACTCCTTTGATCTACATCCCAGCCTTGTGAATAGGCTGGGTTTTTTTTGCCTGTCTTTTTGCGTTGAATAATGGGCGAGATTTTGCTACCCTAAGCTACTGGCATTTAGCATTTAACATTCTTGATATGGATATTAAATACTTGGGACATGCATCGTTCCAGATAAAGGGAAAAACAGCAGTTGTTGTTACCGATCCGTTTGATTCAAAGATGGTTGGACTGAAATACCCAAAAGTTGACGCTGATATTGTAACCGTATCCCACAATCATGGAGATCATAATCAGACCGCACTTGTCGGAGGCAATCCGCTTGTTGTTGACTGGCCTGGTGAATACGAGAAACAGAATGTGAGAATTACCGGATACCCAACATACCATGATAAGGTGAAGGGTGCAGAAAAAGGGGAGAATGTTATGTACAAAATTGAGATGGAAGGTTTATCCATCCTCCACTGTGGTGATCTTGGCCATACGCTGGAAGATAAGTTCAGCGAACAGGTAGGAACAATTGATGTCCTTATGATTCCGGTTGGCGGTTTTTACACCATTAATGCAGACGAGGCAAATGCTGTAATTAGAGAGCTTGAGCCATCCATCGTTATTCCCATGCACTACAATCAGGAGGGAATGAATCAAGAGGCATTTGCTCAGGTTGCACCCCTAGCTGAGTTTTTGAAGAAGATGGGAGCTGAGTCTGTCGAGCCTGTTTCGAAATTGACTGTTAAAAAAGAAGAACTCACTGAAGGAATGAAGATTGTTCCGATGGTTATTAGCGCGTAATATACTGTATGAGCATAGCAAGTGATGCCTTGAAAGTACCTCCTAATGATATTAATGCCGAAAAGTCGGTTTTGGGGTCTATTCTCATTGACCCTTCTGCTATGGGGCTGGTTGCCGAATTTATCCATGCTGAGTATTTTTATCTCCCTGAGCATCAGGCAATCTACAACGCCATGCTCTCTCTCTTTGAAAAACAGAGTCCGATTGACCTTATCACGATGCAAGATCAGCTGAAGGCGGATGGGGCGATAAAAAGGATAGGAGGAGCAGCATATCTATCAGAGCTGATAAACATTGTTCCTACCTCTGCGAATGTTGAGCAGTACGCACTCATCGTGAAGGCACACTATACAAAACGCAAGCTCATCTCTCTCTCCTCTCGGATGGTAGAGAAGGCATTTGCAGAAGGGGGTGATGTAAAGATGCTTCTTGATAACGCGGAAGCCGAGCTCTTTGCGCTTGCCCAGCAGCATACCCACCGTGACTTTATCGAACTGAAAGATATTCTTGCTCAGAGCTTTGAACGGTTGGAGGAGTTTATCAAAAACGGAAGCGACATTAGAGGTGTACCAACTGGATATGTAGATCTTGATAAGAAGCTGTCTGGTATGCAGCCCTCAAATCTCCTCATATTAGCAGCGCGTCCAGGTATCGGTAAGACAACCTTTGCTTTAAACATGGCGCTTAACGCAGCAACAAAGTACAAGATGCCGGTCGGATTTTTCTCACTGGAGATGAGCAAGGAAGAGCTTGTTGATAGACTCCTTGTACAGCAGGCGGAGATAGATGCGTGGAGGTTGAAGACAGGAAAACTATCTGATGAGGACTATAAAGCGCTCACCGGAGCGATGGGTGTATTATCTGAAGCCCCCATATATATAGATGATACTCCAGGTATCTCCATTCTTGAGATGCGGACCAAAGCACGGAAGCTTATGGCAGAGAAAAACCTAAAGATGCTCATTGTCGACTATCTGCAGCTTGCAGACGCGGGCCGGAGGTTTGATTCCCGTGTACAGGAAGTATCGTTCGTTTCACTGGGACTTAAGAATCTCGCAAGAGAGCTGAGAATTCCGGTGCTTGCTCTCTCTCAGCTATCAAGGGCAATAGAGCAGAGAGGTGGAAAGAAACCTCAGCTTTCAGACCTGAGGGAGTCTGGAGCAATTGAACAGGATGCAGATGTGGTTATGTTTCTTTACTATGAAGATGAAAGTGAAGATCTTCTAGATTCAAATATTAGGAACATTAAGCTTTCAATTGCGAAACACAGAAACGGTCCAATAGGGGATATTGATCTTCAGTTCAGAGGAGATAGGGTAAAGTTCTACAGTGTTGAGAAGGTGATGATTTAAGGAGTAAATGCTCGTTGAATAACGTCCCAGTACCAACTTTGCTCGGTTCGGTAGAATGGAGATTTGTTTAACCCCGCATTTCTTAATTGCTCTATTTCAGTCGTACCATTTGCTCTATTGTATTGGTCAATTTTTCCAGTTCTTTGTAATTCTAGAAAATTGATACCATAAACGGTATTATCGCCTTCGTATTTAATGAATGTCCATCCAAAATCTGCGTTTGGGTTTTGCAGACGGGATAATGGTCCGTATTTGTATGGTTCGGTAACAGTAACATAACTGACACCTGGAAGACTAAAATCGGTAAATTCTTCTGTTGGTCTGTTGAAACCCTCCCACTTCTGTCTTATATGATTACTCACCGAGTTGCGGCCCAACATGATAAGTCCTGCTACAAGTTCTCTTGGACCAAAGTCATCGTCGACACTCTTCGATCCATCCCATTTTTCATAACAACCTCGACTTTTTTCAATAACCTGTACTCGTTCTTTGTAATTCCATCCTTGGTCGCCTTTCATTGTGATTTCAGCGGTTCCAACCTTATATTTACCGGATTTTCCTGTTTGTTTGAAATTTCTGAATCTAGGGACTCCTCGGCCGTCGGTTTCCATCGTGTATGTATTGGTATCGAGTTGCCAACCTGCATGCCTACTCTTTACTATTCTTACCTGCTTGCTCGTCTCCTTTTTCGATTCTCCTATCCATCCACTCGGTTCTCTTTCGGTAGTAATTAGAGTAGCAGTTCCACGATTATTACCCTCGTCTTTGATATCTACGAGTTTTCTATCGTCAGATAACTGTTTTGTATTTGCAGTTAGTAGAGGAGCTACGACAATTTCTGCTGCGTGACCAATTGTTCTTCTGAATGCACCTGCAACTGTTGGAGCTGCGGTTTTCATTGTTTGTGTGAGAGGAATATCTGCTGTGTTTTGGACACGGACACCCTCCTGAGTAACACTTACATGGTAAGCTGGTAATTGGGCTTCCCTTATGGCTAATTGTAGATATTGTGTGGTCTTAATTACTCGCCAGCCTGGTGGAATTTGTTCATCCGGGCTGAAATCTTTTACTTCGAGTCCTGCTATCCAATAAAGCACAGGTACAATATTTTTTAAAGTAGCCATATCTCCAGTTCGTAATGCTTCGCGAATTAATTGAGAGCTTGAATTGGTTCTCCCTTCTGTGAGAGCGCTGATAGCATCACCATATCCAGGTGTAAGTGTGGGGAATAAACCAGTGGGATGCAGTTTTTGTTGATAGAATCGTAATGCGGAATCTGCGGCACGATGTGCATGTCCGCCTCTTTCTCCAATATTACTCATAAGTCCTATAGTATACCTTACATATATGAAGAAATCAACCCCATTGTTTATATTTCCTTACCTTCTCTTTACGTCTATTTCTACTTCGTTCGTATGCTTCTGATGCGGATGAATGACAGATCATAAATGGATCTGTTTCTATACCAAAACTGCCATCTTTAAACGTACGCGTATGCAATGTAACTTGTCTTTTGTCATTCCCTCGTTTAAGTTCAACCGTATTTGTGTCAACCTCTTCTTTTCTGGCGAGTGCCCCTTGTGAACCAAAGTGTCCTGCTAATTCTTCAAAACCTCCAAATCCGGTAGAGTAGGGATGGTCTAGTACTTCAATTGTTCGTGTCCCCTGTACTATTCCGCTTGGGAACATTTTCATGATTAACTCCTTTGGATCCAATGTATACCAGTTAATATCTATTCTTCTCCCAGTAGGGACTACGCAGACTGCGGAGTGTGAATCTGGGCCAAATACGTATTCGTTTGGATTGATTGGTGCGTCGTTACCAACTTGAAATTGAAGTCCACCAAGGAGCAGAAACAAGATCGCATGCATAACAACCCCGCGAGCATATGGGGTATCAGTCTCATACATCATTCGATGAAGAGCTTCTTTACTTGTCATTTAGGGAGCTGTATTCTTTGACCAACGTTAATACGATTGGCGTTTGTAATATCTCGGTTTAATCTCAGTAATTCTGCTACAGTTGTACCATTTCTTTGTGCTATACCTGATAACGTATCACCCTGTTTGACGGTGTATGCGGTTGGTGCAGATAGTTCCTGTGGAGGAGGTTGTGGAGGAACAAGTATGGTGCCCCTAGTTTGCTCTTTAGAATGTTGATTTCCTGGAACATAGATGGGCGTAGGTTCTACAGTTTGGTTCGCTGTTACCGCATCGACTAAATCCTTCTCTGATAGATAGCTTCCTAATAATCCTAAACCGATGAGGCTACCAATTGCAACCCATCCCTTCAATGGAATTCCATCTTCTTTACTCATATAGCCGATAGTATACAACTAAAATATGAGATATTCAAGGTTTATCTCTGAGCTCCGATCTCTTCCAATTTATGTCGTAATTCATTTATCGGAACTGCAGAAAGGTCTATGCCCTCCTTAACCGCAGCAGTCATACCGGTAATAATTCTTTTAATCTTATACGCATCTGAGTTCCAGAGGAAGGTAATCTCTCCTGGATTTTCTTCCATTCCTGTTATTTCGAACTTAACAGAAGCAAACACCAAACTGGAAGAAACCGATATGTTATGTATGTTTTTAATGAGTATGGGAAATGCTTGTTGTGTGTAAAAAAACGTTCGTTTTATAATCTGTATTTTTGTTTCATCTATCGTTATCTCATCTGGAAAAAAGTCAAATGGAAAAACGGTCTGGGTAGAAAAGATAATGCGGTTTGACCGTTCAAGCAGATTATTGAGTTTGCCTTCCTGCGATGTATTTTCCGGCGGGGTAGCAGGATTTTTATATACGGTACCAGATGTTGTATCCATACATAATTATATCTCACATTTACACATTCGATTATTAAGTATAATTTCGAATATGCAGGAAAAGAAAACTATGCTCTACATTAAGGGAATGCATTGCGCATCCTGCGAGATTCTGGTGAAAGAGACCTTCAGTGAGTTTAAGAATATCACCAATATTCAGGCAGATCATTATAAGAAAGAAGTAGTTGTAACATATACCGGAACACTGAATCGTGAGGGGCTTAATAAAGCATTGCATGAGTTTGGGTATGAAATAGGTGACAAGAAAGATGCAGAAGAACCATATATGAAACGATTGACAGATGCGGCTGTTCTGGCATGTCTCATGTTTATCGGTTTTTATCTTGCACAAGAACTGCACCTCATTCCGCAGTTTGAGACAAATACTGGAGCAGGCTTAACGTATACGAGCGTATTGATTCTCGGTCTTATAGCCTCCACCTCTACCTGTATGGCTACATCAGGCGCGCTCTTTTTATCTGTTATTGGCAGATCTAAGGAAAAGAACATTACCAAAGGGGTGCTCTTCAACCTGGGACGCGTGCTTTCATACGGATTGTTCGGGTTAATAGCCGGTTTTATCGGTCTCTCATTCAGTCAGTCTCCAGTACTCTCGGTTGGTCTTCAGGCAGTTGTGGGGGCAGGTATGATTCTGATTGCACTTGATATGTTGAATCTTTTTTCACTCTCATCTCTCATTCCTATTCCTTTTAGAGAATCACTTTTTGAGAAACTGGAGAGGAATGTGAGCTCAAGACCCTATCAAGCCTCGTTTACGCTTGGCGCAATCACATATTTTCTTCCCTGCGGTTTTACACAGTCTGTTCAGTTGTATGCTCTTGGATTGGGTAATCCAGTACAGAGTGCATTGTTAATGATGGTGTTTGCAATCGGTACTATTCCTGCCCTTATGGCAATCTCGTCAGTAAGCGCGTTTACTAAAACGTCATGGTATCCGTACTTCACTAAAATCGTTGCTGTGCTTCTGCTTTTAGTAGGACTATCATCTTTTAATACCGTTGTTTACCGTGCTGGTATTAAACTGCCGACTCTTGCTTCCGCGGAACAACCCGCCGAAGTAAAAGACCAGAATATTGTTGAAAAAGATGGGGTCCAAATTGCCAGTATGACCGTTAATTCTTCAGGTTACTATCCAAACACGTTCACTATCAAAAAAGGAGTACCGGTACGCTGGGAGATAAAGGGAGAGAATGTGTTTGGCTGCCAAGGGTTTCTCGTGATGCCGGGAATGGGAATTCAAAAAACGCTTGCAGCAGGGAAGAATGTTATTGAGTTTACTCCAGATAAAGAGGGAGAACTCGGTTTCTCTTGCAGCATGGGTATGTATCGCGGTCGGTTTATTGTCGTCGGAAATACATAATCCGATCACGTGAGATACATTTTTTTCCTTCTTTGTGAGCCTTACCGATCTTACTGATAAACGCGCTTGATAGTGTTTACTATCCTACGTCTATGTTTCTCCACCCAAATAGCAGTGAGTCCCATTCCAATACCAAGCATCATTCCTGTTGCTACATCAAAAAAGTAATGACAGTAGAGAAAGATACGGGAGTAAGAGATGAGCACTGCAAGGGAATAATAGAATACTGATCGTTTTCTATCATACTGTGAAAGTACTACAGCACATGCAAAGCTGATTGCGGCATGAGCCGATGGGAACGAGTAATCAGTTGGACAAACAAAGCCTAATGCTACGGGCGGTATTGGGCGATTGCGTTGAAATACCCACTTGAGGATATAATTAGCAACGAGTGCGGTTGAGCCTATCGTTGCAAAATAGACTATCGCATGTTTTTTGTTAACTAGCCTCATGACCCACAGAACTGTAAAAACTGCAAGCCATATAACAAATGCGGAAGTATTAAACGAAAAGAGTGAAAACACAAACACTGTGGTCGGGTTGTGTAGAAAGATTTGCGCAAGCCAAGTTGAAAGTGATGAGTCTAGTTGATGCATAATCAAACTTTTGGGAATGAACTAATCATACATATTCTCTCTATCTATTTCTACATTTGATAGACAGATATCGAATGAATGCCTGAGGTATTTGTCAAGTTAGCCTTTAGTCCATCAATAGAGTAGAAATAGGTAACAATTCGTCTTTTCATCTTTAGGTGAGCTATCTTTTTTGCAAGTGCTGGGAGATAGCGGGGGGAGAGATACATATAGAAAAGTGCGGAACGGGTAGCAATAGGAAGAGTATCAAGCGGCTCATTAAACATATCAAACTTTTTGATCAGAATGTTTTTCCTATTACGATGCAATAAACATATTATTTGCATTACCACAATTAAAATGGGATTAATCTCGATAGCTATAAACTTGGTATTAAGCCTCTGTGCGTAAGCATACGAAGCAGCGCGAAATATAACAACGCCATCACCAGCTCCAAGATCAACAACCGTATCACTGTCAGTAAGCTTCATTTCTTTTATTATCAGATCAATGTCCTTATGATTTGAGGGAAAATAGGGGACAGGCGATAGCGAAGGAAATGCAAATAGGGCAATTACAAAAATTAGGAGAGTCAGAATGATAAATACCAGGAAAATCATATACGTTAAAACTATATAATATCTGAATATGACTGAAAGAAAAAGAGCAGATTATGCGATAATAGACTTTGATAGTACCTTCGTAACAGTAGAGAGCTTAGATGAGCTTGCTCGAATCTCGCTTGCTGATCACCCCCATCGTGAAGAAAAAGTACGGCAGATTACAGAAATAACAAAATTGGGTATGGAGGGAGCGATCTCGTTTACCGAGAGTCTCAGAAGAAGAGTTGCTCTATTAGGCGCACACAAAAGACACCTCGAAATATTATCTAACTTTCTTTTAAACAATATCAGCAAATCAGTTAGAGAAAATAGGGAGAGATTTGTAGCAAATGCAGAAAGAATATATATAGTCTCAGGAGGGTTTCAAGAATTTATTATTCCGGTTGTGACAAAATACAGCATACCGCAAAGTCATATAATTGCAAATACGTTCACATTTGATGAACAAGATCAGATTGTTGATTTTGATAGTGATAATTTGATGTCGCAAAAAGGCGGCAAATCAAGAGTAGTCAAAAAATTACATCTCGATGGGAGGGTGGTTGTCGTGGGCGACGGGTATACCGATTACCAAGTTCGTGAGGATGGTGCCGCACATATGTTTCTAGTGTTCACAGAAAATGTACAACGGGACAGTGTTATACAACGTGCCGACTACTCAATTTCAAGTTTTACTGATTTTTTTGCGAATTATTTTTAAAAAAATGCGTTTTGCAATAATTCGCGAATTCTTTTTTGAAGGTGTTACGTAGATGATTGGTAGTGTGGCGCGGGAGGGGGTCGAACCCTCATGACTGTGAGGTCACAGGTTTTTGAGACCTGCGCGTATGCCAATTCCGCCACCGCGCCTGAAACACATTATACCAGATAGATTATACACAATCCTTTCTGATTTTTATTCGTTTTTATCTTATTCCTTTCCCATAAGATGAAGATTGATTTTATCATTGACAAGTTTTGATATTTGCTTTAGCATCTAATTTTTAGAATGCATAGAAAACTTAAAAGACTGAGAAAGCAACTTTTCATTACTAATTAATGGGCCGATGAGGCCCATTTTTTTTGCACTATATGAATAGCCTAGATACAGCTCAACCTATTAAAAATAGGTTCAAAAACAAAAGTATTATCTCGCTTGATCAGTTTGACAGGGCTTCACTTGATACTGTTTTTGGTCGGGCAAAGCGTATTGCGGGACAGGTGAAGCGCGGAACATATCCAAAGCCATTAAAAAACAAACTAATAACGCTCTTATTTTTTGAACCTTCTTCAAGAACGTTTTCTTCTTTCACTGCAGCTGCAAAACGCTTAGGTGCGGTTACTATTGAGTACCAAAATCCAACCCAAACTTCATCTGCGGTAAAAGGAGAGAC
>CAZLAJ010000022.1:0-11243 GCA_964557525.1 uncultured Gammaproteobacteria bacterium
TCTTTTCTCCTGCCTCAATCATCTTGATCATAATGTTGGGGATTCCGCCTTTATTGTTCTTCAATCCGTCTGACAGTTTCTTCCCCGACAATATCATTTCTTTTGACTGATGGATCATGCGAGATATATCCTGACGATTAACTACATTTTCAGTTAACTCAAGAGCGCTGATAATAGGTATACCGGCGCTCAGAAGCAGATAGAGACTGCGGGTAAAACGAGTAAGGTCTATCTCCTTCACCAGTTCAGATACAACGGGCAGTTTAAATAATACATTCAGAATAATGCGCTTATTCGAACGATATAGAAATATAAATCCGCCTACAATAATTCCAAGACCGATCAAGAACGGTACGGTATTCGTAAGTAATAGGTTGGAAGTATATATCATGATCTTTGTGGGTAGCGGCAGAGGGACATTCATCCTGGTGAAGACAGTAGCAATCTTTGGAACCACAACAACTAGCATCATTAACAACACACCAATAAACACAAATAATATAACAATTGGATAGGTCATTGCGCTCTTCACCTTGTCACCAAACTCCATTTCCTTTCTAATATTTATCTTTAAATCTTTTAGTGTTGTATCAAGTGTTCCGGCTTCTTCTGAGGCTTTAATAATACTTACCGTAACTCTATCAAAGATCTTCGGAAACTTTGCGAATGATGCAGAGACCTGGTTCCCCTGCGCGAGATCCGCGCGCAGAGTCTCGAGTACTTTTTTCTGATTCCCCTTTGCATCCTCTAACAATGAATCAATCGTCTCCAGAATAGAGATTCCCGCACTCAGCATTGTGGCAAGATTGCTGATTAAACTAATCTTGTCATTATTTGAAATCGTTAGATTTTGTGTTTTCATGCACTCTCAACTTTTGTAACACGCAAGACTTCTTCTATAGTAGTTAAACCTTTCGCAACCTTCTGTAGTCCATCATCTAACATTGTGGTCATCCCCTCTTCTAATGCGGCCTTGAGAATAACGTCTGCATCGTTCTTTTCACTCAGTAATTGTCTAATATTATCTGTAACCTCAAGTACTTCAAAAACGCCAATCCTTCCCGCATAACCTGTATTGTGACAGAGCTGACACCCCTGACCCTTATACAATCTCACTTCTTTATTCTCCCCCACCGTTGTGTAGTGTCTTTTTATCGTATTTGCAGAGAGGTGCTTCATCAGCTCATCTTCCGTAACTGTATATGATATGCGACAGTTTTCACAAATCTTTCTAATAAGTCTCTGTCCGATAATTACATTCACCGTTGACGCGACAAGGAATGGCTCCACCTTCATATCAACCATTCTTGGTAGCGCAGTTGCAGCATCATTTGTATGGAGAGTTGAGAGAACGATGTGGCCGGTAAGCGCTGCATTAACTGCAATTCCTGCCGTCTCGTTGTCTCGTATCTCTCCCACCAACACAACGTTTGGATCTTGACGGAGAATAGAACGTAGACCTGCAGCAAATGTCAAATTCGCTTTTGCGTTTACCTGAATCTGATTTATTCCCTTGATACGATACTCAACCGGGTCTTCAATTGTAGTGATATTCTTTTCTCGTGTGTTTAGGATCTTTAATATGGCATATATTGAGGTTGACTTACCTGATCCTGTCGGCCCTGTTGAGAGAATCATTCCATACGATTTACTGTATGCCTTACTCACTTTTTTTAAGTCATCCTCTGCCATACCAAGATCTACGAGAGACAGCTGTCTCGATTTTGCTGAAAGCAAACGGAGCACTGCTTTCTCACCATCAACAATGGGTAAGATAGAGACCCGGATGTCCAAGTTTTCTTCAGCAAGCGCAATTCTCATCTTTCCATCCTGAGCCGCGAGATGTTCATCAGTTCTCAAACGGGAAAGAACCTTAATGCGGCTGATTACCCGCTCATGAAGAGGCTTAGGCACAGTTAATACGTCGTGCAGAATACCGTCGATTCTAAAACGAACAATAGCATTCTTTTCCTGTGGTTCAATGTGAATATCAGAGGTTCTATCCTGATATGCTGTATCTATTAACAGGTCAACTATTTTCTCTACCGGCACCGCATCTGCGGCAAAATTACCCGTAGCCCCAATACTGTCGTTAACCAGCCGATCAAATGACTTCTGCAGATCTTTCTTATATATATGAAACGTGCTATTAATGTCCCTCTCTGTCGCAAGATGCATTACAACCTTGAGTCCTGTTTTTTTAGCTATCATCTGAACCAGCGTCGGATCGAGGGGGTTGCTTGAGGCTACACGTATACTCTCAGCATCACGTGCAAAAGCTATTACCTTCTTCTTTCTCGCCAAGCGTTCCGGAATAACCCGAAATACCTCTTCAGGAATAGAAATCTTGCTGAGAACAATAAAAGGAGTTTTTAGGAAGTTGGCAATAAGAAGACCCAAGTTCTCATCTGAAAGAATGTTCTTCTCGACAATCGCATCAATAAGGTTTTGGTCAGAATTATGAGCATACTTCTCTACCTCTGCAAAACCCTTTTCATCCACCAACCCTGTCTGAATAATCAGTTGTTTTAGTTGTTCGTCAGTAATTACCATACAAGAGACAATTACATTCAGTATACGCAAAAATTATGTCTCTGCGAAGATACTTTTGTTTTAGGGTCGGCCTGCTATCTGTTACCAAGAAAAAGTCTTTACAGCATACGCGAACAAGAGCATGCCAAAGACTATTACGAACACAACGCCGATCTGCATAACAAGCGAGAGATCTGCAGTCCTTTTGGCTTTTGGTGCAGATGTTGGGGTAGTTTTTTTTCTTTTGACTGTTTTTGCCATAGTTTTAATGATTAACTTACTATTCAGCTTATGAAAACTGGGTACGTTTGTCAAGCACTTTTTTCGGATATAATGAACGTGTGAATAATCGTTTTCTGTTTCGCAGCAGATTAACACATATCCGTACGGTCGAAGATGTGATCCATCAAATGACCACCCTGGATGAAGAGCTTACACACAGTGCGCTCCATAATCTTAAACCCTTCAATCTGACCTACAAGATTATTACAACCGGTGTGAAGGAACTGTTCGGAACTGGATACTTTCAGGACGATGAGCTCATGCAGGCACTCGATGTACGATTTGCTGATTACTTCTTTTCACCTCTGTACGCATATGTGAATGGTCATCCCCTGCCTCCCGCATGGAAAACGCTTTTTGATCTATGTCCCCACAATTCTGTATTCCAAGCAATATATATGGGTATGGGAGTAAACGCCCACGTGAATAACGACCTGGGTCAAGCGCTCAATGATGTTATTTACTCGCCTAATTACCTTACCGATTTTCTCAAAGTAAATACGATAATCAGAAACAAAACACATGAAGTAGTCTCATCTCTCAATGAAAAAGGTCTTATTGTGAACAAGGTAAAAAATGGAGCCCTGCCCATTTATTCCGCTCTCCTGCAACACACCATTGAAATGTGGCGCACCCGGGCGTGGAACATTTTTTTAAAACTACAGACAAGAATAATATCCGTTCAGGAGATTGAGAAACAGGCACAACAGACAGCTTTGATATTAACTCGTATTCCAAAGATTACAGTTTGATGGCTATCACTTAAAGAAGAACTGCAAGTCGCTTCATTGTCTCCTCTTTCCCCAATAATTCCATCGATTCATTCAATGGGGGAGTAATCTTTTTTCCACTCAAAGCAACACGCAGAACCATAAAAAACTCGCTAAACTTATACCCCTTTTCCGTCGCTGCTTTTTGCAGATGGTCGCCGATTATCGCCGCCTTCCATTCGCCAATATCCCGCAATATGGTATTTGCAACTACGATGAGGTCCTTCTTTCCTGTTATGTCAACCTCGTAGTCTGTTGGAGGCTTGAACAAAAATTCTGTAAGGGGAATATAATCAGACAACTTCTTAATCCGTTCTTTTACGAACGGGATTGTGTTCTTAACTATTGTTCTATCATATGAGCGGTCAATAAACGCATCTATGCGATCAAGCAGCGCGTCGTCAGACATGTTGCGGATATACTCACCATTCATCCAATCGAGCTTCATTATGTCAAATATCGGACCTACTGGTTTTATCGCTTTGAGATCAAACAGTGAAATAAACTCAGTCAGCGAAAAAATCTCTTTTTCTTCCGGATGGCTCCACCCCATAAGCGCAAGGTAGTTTAAGATTGCCTCAGGCAGATAACCCTGTTCCCGGTACCAGCTCACGCTCGTATGACCGTGCCGCTTAGACAACTTAGACTTGTCAGGATTACGCAGAACAGGAGTATGAAAAAAGAGTGGCTTTTCCCATTGAAAAAACTCATACAGTAAAACGTGTTTTGGTGTAGAGCTTAACCATTCTTCACCCCGAACAACATGGCTGATCTGCATCAAATGATCATCTACTACAACAGCAAGATGGTAGGTTGGGAACCCATCAGCCTTCAAAATTACCTGATCGTCAACGATGTTAGAGTCAAATACTACCTCTCCCCGTATCTCATCACGACAGACTATGTTGGTATTTTCTGGTATCGCCATCCGAATGGTATAGATTGCTCCTTTTTGTAACTGTTCTTCTACATCCTGTGCTGACAGTCCACGGCAGTGCTTGTCATACATCGGCATCTTCCCCTGAGCTTGCATATTCTTTCGCATCTCCTCTAGTCGTTCTTTCGTGCAAAAACAGTAGTACGCGTGTTTCTGCTCTACTAACATGCGTGCATGTTCCTTATATATCGACAGCCTTTCTGATTGACGGTACGGACCAAACGGACCGTCTTTTCTTGGACTCTCATCTTCATGAAGCGAAAACCAATCAAAAGAAGAAAAGATCACTTCTTCTGCTCCCTCTACATATCGAGACTGATCAGTGTCTTCAATCCGAACAATAAAGGAGCCACTATACTTCTTGGCAAACGCATAGTCAAATAGTGCTTGATATATCGTGCCTATGTGAGGATATCCTGTTGGGGAGGGAGCAATGCGTGTGCGAACCATGGTCATATTATACCCTATTTACTCTGACGGCTCCTCTTTGTAATCCGCCAGATACCGTAACAGGCAAAAAGGGCAGGCAGTGCCAGTATATTCATAAACTTAAATACATCTTTTGCCTGAGGGGTAAGATCGGGAAGAGCAAGAATAATTGCAGCTCGCTGCCTGATCCCGGTAAGCGCACCTTCTGAAGCATACTCATTCAGGATGTTGAGTACAAAATCGAGATTATTTGAAGAACGGGAGAGGAACTGATCCTCAACAAACCGCGAAGAGGGAATAACAACAATCTCACCTTTGCCATCCGTTTTCCATTGTGCCACAACTGAAAAGACTGATAACTGTGCAAGCTGGGGTTCTGCTATTTCCTGTGGATTCAGAGTAAAGTCTTTTGTCTGTCTCCAACTGTTTCTTGTTGTTCGCACTAATACCAAACTATTTCCACCCTCTTTCTTCTGCGCGATTGAAGAAACCCATGGAAAGGAAAGTTGAGTGACATTTGAAAAAAGAGAAGAAGACGCGAAGTTAGATGTTTTCAACCAATATGGATACGCGCTGTAATAGCTCAGTTGTTCGCTTCCAAAGTTGACAATCTCTGCACTTTCAGATAGGAGTAGATCTTTTTGTACCTCAATTCCAAATGTCCGCGCTAAACCGAATAGACCGCTCTTGGACTCACCTACATCCAATTTGTTCCCTACCCAAACACCATCCATAAATAGTAACACCTTTCCTCCGCGCTTAATGTAGTCTGCGATCTGGGCCGTCTCTTCTACTGTGTAGGTCTTTGTTCTGTTGTCAAACACCACCAACGCCTTTGTATTTGGCTGCAGTTTGGTATCTTTTGTTGAAAAATCAACCGAATACACACCAAACTGCTGTCCCAACACCTGCTCAAAGACTGAGATAGGGCTCCTCTCAAAGAGTGATGTGTTATAACCGGTAATCGCTATTTTCGGAAGGTCGCTGCGGGTTAATTTATATATTGCAGAGGTAAGATTATACTCAAGACCACCTAGATCAGTTAGCTGAGGAATTGTCTCAGACTTCCCGCCGTTCTCAAGGACAACTCCAAAATATGCAGAAGACACCGCATATTTATCTTGCTCTGTCTGAGAAACCTGAAGAGGAAAAATGTTGTTTTTCTTTGCAAGCTCCATTGCCTTCTCATCGTGCTTGGGGTCAACCAACTTTACTGTTACCTTTCCGCCCCCCGCTCGTTTATATTCATTTAGCACATCAACCACATCGGCACGCAGAGGCAGTAACTTTGTGGGAAGATCTGAAGAAACAAAGAATGTTATTGTCGTAGGTTTTTTCATGTCTTTCAATATTTTTTCTGTTGATGAGGAGAGGGAGTAAGCTCTATTGGCTGAAAGATCCAATCTCAATGGCAGAAGCTGTGAGGCGAGATAGTTAAGAATGAGAAATATGACGACAGCGCTTAAATAAATAAGCGACTTTTTAACCTTCTGTAAATGAAAAGTTGAGCTGAAATTGATTTTTTTAAGCTGTAATCGTCTCATGTTAGTCGCGCTTCTCTAAATCAATAACGGTAAAGAATATAAACAGAGTAATAACAGAAACAAAATAGATGAGAGATCTGAAATCAACCACTCCTTTTATAAAGTTCTCGTAATGGTACAGGGGGCCGAAGTACAGAAGAACATCTTGAGCCATCTTAGGAAGAACTGATGCAGCAATATCAGTGTTTATTCCTATTAAAAAAAAGATTGCGACGATCGAGGCAAGGAGCGCAATTACCTGATTTTTTGTTTGTGATGAAAAAAAGAGGGAGATTGATGCGAATACACTCGCTAACAACACCGAACCAATGTAGCCAACAAACAGCTCGGGAAATGTTTTCAGATATACCATGTGGGTGTTGCCACCCAAGGCCTGGAATCCAATAGACTGCATCTGTAACACTATATATATCGAAACCGGAAGAAGTATTGTTAAGCTCAACCCAATCACGACGAGCGTAATGATCGCAAGCAGCTTCGCTGCAACAATCTGGAATTCAGAGATTGGTAGAGTGAGGAGCACTTCAATCGTATTTGTTCGCTTCTCTTCAGACAGCGATCGCATTGCGACTGCTGGAACGAATACAAGCATAACCCAGGGCAAATAATTGAAAAAGGGTCTCATCGAAGAAGATCCAATGAGAAAAAGGTCACGCACAAAGAGAAAGTTGACAAACACAGCAAACAGAACGATAAGAATATACCCATACGGATTATTCAGATAGCTCCCCAGTTCTTTTTTATACAACTTCATCATTTTGCTTTATCAACTTCTTAAATAATTTCTCAACCGATCCACGACCTTTCGGTTTTACGCCGTCATACACAATGCTCCCTTTGTGAATAATAATAAGTCTCGTTGCAATATCCTCAACTTCGGATAGGATGTGAGTAGAAAAAATGATGGTACGTTTTTTTGAAAGTCCCTTTATCAGTATTTTTATTCTATCCTGTTCTACCGGATCGAGCCCTGAGGTTGGTTCGTCAAGTATGATCAGTTTTGGTTCGCCTAATAATGCTGCTGCTAAGCCTACCCTCTGCTTATACCCCCTCGACAGTTCTTCAATCTTCCGATTGATAACATCACGAAGCCCAACTTCATTTACAAGTGAGTTAACGTCGCCGGAGCCCTTGATATTATGCACAAATGTCAGATATTCTATTACCGTCATGTCAGTATATAGGGGATTATTTTCGGGCAGATAACCAGTATTCTTTAATACCATTAAGCGGTCGACGGATGGATTTTTTCCGTCTACACTCACCTTTCCAGTAGATGGAAAAAGGTAACCCAGTAACATCCGCATGGTTGTCGTTTTTCCTGCGCCGTTTGGACCTAAGAAGCCGATCACTTCTCCCTCTTTCGCTGTGAAGGTAACTTTGTTCAGAACAACTTTGTCACCAAACTGTTTTGTAATGTCAGAAAGAGAAATCATATGTTATGTATATCACGTATATTGAGCCAAAACAATTGGTAGATCTATAACAAAAAGAAACAAGACCATATATTCTACTGTTTAGCTTAAAAATCGCTTAACTCACTTCCTCTCGATATTAAAGAAGGCAAACTGAGACTGCGGAATCTTCAAATGTCCCGGCGCTCTTAAGTTAAATGCCTTTTTGAAATCTAATCCGCTTACTGAAACACCATCTACCGTTACTGCGTTAGTGTTTCCGTCGCCCTGCTGAACAGAAACACTCGAGGCAGATGAGATACCACCATACTTCTTCGCAACTTCCCTCAGCTCGTCCATACTATATGGACTCCCTCCCCAACAGGAGGTGGTGACAGGCGTTATTCTACTCACCTCTTCCGATGTTCCCTTTACCATTACAAGTGCAGCGTTTACGATATCGGCCATTTCGGTAGGACTCAACCAAGGATTCGCTCTGCCGCAGGTATCACTTGAAGTGCTGTAGCTTTGGGTGTACCACGCTTTATACAACCACGGAGAACCACCTAGTTTTTCATATGATTTATCGATAAAGCTACCCCCTCCCCCGCCATCGGTTGTGTCCCACCCCATCGTACTCAAGTATCCGCCTGATGTAGATGAATAGAAAGTGACAACATCCTCCAACACCTCGCCCTTTGTCTCGTCTACTGCGGCCCTCCACACATCCGGAGGACTGTCTGATTTCCCCTTATTAAACACCTGACAGGACTCTGTCGCACATATCTCTGTTCCATTCTGCTTATACCTGTACGCATATGTTCGTGCGGCAACCGCCTGAGCTTTGAGTGCCTCTTTGTTCCAGCTTGACGGCATCTCAGCGATGCCGTAGAGGTAGGTAGACTCAAAATCTAACCCGCCATAGCCTGCAACATTAATGGACCCGCCGGTATCATCTTTATGAACCGGCTCTTTACCGTAATATGCTTTTAGAATATATTTATAGCTTTGTCCCTTTTCAGCTCTTCCACGTGCACCATACTGACTCATACCTTTCCGATGGGTAAATGCGCCAAACGAGAATACGGCAAAATATCCCCCCGGCGCACTCTCACGAAATCCTTTAATTGATGCGTTATAATCATCCGCAAGCTCGCTATCACCGATGTTCACGGTGAAGGATCCGCTTCTTGCGTTAACGATTTCCTGTTGTCGTGCGCTCAACTCTGCTATCTTCTTCTCAAGATCGCCCTGAAATGCTTTAGCTTTTGTTACCTCACCCGAAAGAAAATCAGACTGTGCATCTATCTCCTTACGTAAGGAGGACAATCTCACCTTCTCCTTCCCAAGAGATGCCTTCTTCTCTTCCAGGTCTTTTATATACAAAACAATTTTTACTATTGTCTTGCGGTCATCGTTTAAAAGTGAGCGCTGATAGAAGAAGTTTTGCAGAGATGCTGAAAGATTGTCAGATACTAAAAGCTGCACAAGCGACGCACTATTTTTGCCCACGTTCTTGTAATACACAAAAGCCCGTTTATTCAACAAATCTTTCTGTTTTTCGAGAGCCTTCTCGCCAACAGAAACTTCTTTTTCTTTTTCTATTATATCTGCTTCCAGCTGGTTTAACTGACCCTTAATATTTGCAAGTTGTGTATTTAACTTGCCCAACTGCTCTTCGTTTGTCTTTGTTGCGCTCTTTGAGGATTCGAGCGAGCGTTTTAAGTCGTTAATCTGCTTCTCCAAATCATCATAGCTATCAGCATGCAAAGAAATGAGGGGAATAAAGAGAAGTGAGAGACATAAAATGATGGTAACGTAACGACGCATACCATTCATTATACAGAAAATGTCTTTGCTCTCTTACTTGTAGTAGCTTCTTACCTGGAACAAAATGTAAAGACCAAGTAGTGTTCCAATGAGAAGCCCAGCAAGATTAAATGAGATGATGTTTTGCACTGCACCAACGAGAGTAGCCCAGTACACATACTGCCATCCTTTTCGTGTTCTGTTAAACAATCCAGGAATAGCCATCGCCTCAAGAACAATGGCAATTACAGTTAACATGAGACTGAATACATATCCTAAGCCCCCTACTGGTCCTGCAAGAAACGCAAAGGGAGATAGAGCTGCTCCAATGCCAACAAGAGCCAAAATAGCAGGAACTGCAAGAACCATTAATACGACAGTAATCCAAGGAGCGACTTTGACAATGAGCTCTTTCCATTTCTTTGGAATTTCCGGAGCTTTTTTGACGAGGTATTCGTCAAGAGTTGTTTCTAACTGGGACAGGGTTGAGGTAAAATCATTTTTTGCCATATACGTGAAGGATAGTGATCTTACTGGTCTTTGTCAACGGATAATTGTCTAGGAATCAGAGATGAAAGGTAGTATAATAGTGAAGCTTGCGGGGTCGTATAACGGTAGTACAGCAGACTCTGAATCTGCTTATCATGGTTCGAATCCATGCCCCGCAGCAAAATTTGTGGTAGCCTGAGTGTACGATGTGGGAACTCCCTGATATACTTTGTCTATGAAACTTACTCTACAGTCTTTTTACAAAAAATATAGCGCTTTTACTTTTCCAGGAGAATATGAATCAGAATTAGCTCAAGTGCTTCCAAATAGCGTTCAAGAGATTGGTCGTTTAGTGAGAAACTCAACTATACATAGAATGGTATTAAAGAATGGTAATACAGGTTCAAATAGTGATCTTCGTTATGGAGATATGAATAAAGTTCCTTGGTATCGCCAAGCAGAGGATGATTATTTTGTGACTGCCGCAGCCATGATCGCTGAATTATATCGAAGAGATAAGCTGGGTTTTATAACTCACCGAAGTGTGAATAACAGACTTGTTGTTACATGTCGACATGTTTCTGTTCTTATGGCTTCTCTTTTAAAGACTAAAGGTATTCCTGCTCGTGTGAGATCAGGTTTTTCTCCTTATTTTGTGGTTGATGGTTTACCAGGCGGAAAAAGCGACGACCATTGGATCAACGAATATTGGAATGAAAAAGAAAATCGCTGGATAGCAATTGATGTCGATGGTAGTCTGGAAGGTTATCTAAAGTTTGATCCTTATAATATTCCTCCTAATATTTTTGATTACTCTGCTGATGCATGGTTAAAAGTACGTAAAGGACAAATAGAGGCTCAACATTTTTGGAATGCTGGAGGTAGAGGAGGTCTAGATGTGATCTCTTGGGAGCTTTTTTACGATTTCCATTGCTTAATGAATAATGAAATTATTTATCTTCATGTGCCTGAATTTATCTGGAATGGACTAGATAAACTTCATGAAACAGAGTTAAAAGAAATTGATAATTTAGCGGAATTGATGCAAAGTCCAAAT
>CAZLAJ010000023.1:0-11234 GCA_964557525.1 uncultured Gammaproteobacteria bacterium
CATAGAACGTACGTTCCATCTCCCGGTCGGTATGACTCTGCCACTCGATTATTCCGATCTCACCCATATTATCGTGATTAGCGTCCTCAGGAATAAAGGGATTGGTGAGAGGCGTCTCAACACCAAACGGCTCAATGCGTATCATCGGGCCATTAAACTGATAGCCATACGTATCCTGTAAATATTTCAGGTTACTTCTACTAGCGTCGTATTTACCAAATACCGTATTATCAAGATTGCCATCTCCTGTTGTGCAGATCTTTGCAATCTTCGCATTATCATTTTGGTATCGAGATGTTGAACTTATCGCTATACACTCCATAATGTAGGTCTCGGTTGCAAGAACTGCGGCGTTTGATTTAGATGAGGTCCTCACGCGATGATCTGCGATCTTACCAGGACCGGTAGTGCAAGGTATCTTCGTACAGGCATCAACCTGCAAACAGACGAGACGAGCGGACGCTGGCGGCCGAGATGAACGTGAGCTTATAATACTCGTATTCTCATCAATACCTGATACTACCCTGCTCTGCTGTTGTGGTGTTGGGGTAGGGGTTCTACTAGGGGTAGGAGTGTTCGTGGGAACAGGTGTGTTTGATGGAGCTGGTGGCGATGTGGGACGGGGAGTCGTAGATGGGCGGGAAGGACATCCAGGTGATCCGGGACTGCATGTTGGTGTATTTGGACAGCCTGGCGATCCAGGATAACAGGTAGGTGGTGCAGGTGGGCATGTTGGCTGGTTCGGCGTCCCACAACCAGGCGGCCGGGTCGGGGTTGAATTACCCGGAGGAGTTGTCGGATTATTTGGCGGTGTGGTTTGACGAGGCGCAGTCGGACCAGGACATTCATCATCATTCCTACACACTAGCTCTCCATTTTTATTCTCAAACTTACAGTCCGGTCTTCCACGACTGTCAATACGACATTTGGATCTTTGAGGAACCGGAGGAGCCTGACCTGGTGGAGGGTTAGATGGTACATCGCCTGTTACCCGATAACAGGTGCTCTTATTCGTACACTGCCTACATTCTTCAATTACTGTCTCACATGTTTTTCCGCTAGGGCAGTCATCCAGCAACCCCTGTTCGCTGCATGATCGCGGATCACACCTCCAACAAATAGTGTCTAACTTACCATCCCCGCAATCCTGCGGCGTATCAAATGTCTCACAGCTATAGTGGCAGTTTCCGCAGTCTACATCCACATTACCACAGCGTCCGCCTTCTGCACGCACCTGTGCTGCCAACACCACTGTCAGCAGACAGAAGAGAAAGATAATGAGTGTCTTTTTCATTACTTAATGAACTGTGTTAATGCTTCAGTAATAACTGCGTTTTCAGTTATATTGTAAAAAAAGCCACCGGCATTCATAGATCTGAACGCTCCATTTCCGAGCAAATAACCCGGGAAGTTCTTCATGTCGTAGGCAGAAATACCAAGCTGTGAGAGATGATAGTTGTAACAGTCTCTATACTCAGATTTCTTCGTCGAAAGCGCAAGCTCTCCACACGCCTGAGCAATCAATCCACACGTCCGTGTTTCCTGACACTGCATAGGGGTGGTGATTTTCTTGTAAAAATACTGGAAAAGTTCATTATATACAGGATTGTTTGTCTGAAGATACATATCATGCGCAGCTATCATCAGCAGTGCTGTTACATAATCCTGATGCTTCGCCTGTTGAGAGTATGTTTGCAGAGTGCGCCGCATATAGAAGGTGGCAAGCTGCAGGTACTCATCATTCGGCTTAATCCTGTTCTTCGCAATTAAATCAGAAACATACGCTGAATAGGAAGGAAGCATCTGCTCAACAATCGGATAATCGGCAACAAGTTGTTTTCCCTCCATGAAGCTATTAATCTCAGCATCACTTAAAGATGCTTTCTTTCCTCGCGTATAGAATTCTTTAAAGTCCTTCACAGAATATCCTCCTCGCAGACAGATCTCTCCTGCAAGTGCACGCTGCTCTGCACTCAGAAGCGGGCTTTTCCAAAGATCGTACATCATTCTACAGTTCCAAAAATCATTCTGAATTACGTTCACTTTTGATCTATCGGTATAGGTTTTTAAATCTTGATCTATGATGGCGAGCTCGCTCGCGTCATGGGTTGCTTCAAAATATCTATACCGGGCCCAGAGCAGAGCAACTCCTGCCCGGTTGTCCGCCTGCTGAGAGTCGCATGAAGAGCTTGATTTGCAGTAGACTCCGTATGAATATGCGCCATTTTTGGTTCTCAAGCTATGCGCCCAGTTTAAGATACCTTTTGCCATTGTCTTTCGGTACTCACTGTTTGGCAGTTCGTACTCAGACGATGAGTCATTTCCTCCTGGAAACTGCACTACATCATTCTTGGGTGTTTTTGGAGTATAATTACCCCCTCCTCCGCCTCGTAATCCACCGCTCCTTGGCATTACCCTATCCTGCCCTACATCAACGTACGGAGAACCATCAGACTTTCTCATAGACAAAAGGAGTATGACGACAAGAAGTAGAAGTGCTCCTACAATAGCAATGGTTACGATCAGTCTCTTTTTGGAGTTCAAGAAAGATGGTTGCATATACAATACAATAAGGGACTTACCTTAATACTACTTCAGGTCTTCATGCGAAGTCAACAGATATTCTCTCCCTCACACATCCTTCAAGTTGCAATCAGTCTCCAGATCTCCTAGACTCATACTATGCCGATATATAACTACCTCAACCATAAACAATCTAAACAAAAACAGTCATGGGTTAATACGTCTAACCTCATCGCCATTCAACTAACCGTTATCATATTCTTGGTGCTGTACAACATTGGAGGCATTATGCTCCATAAGAAACAGCAGACACAGGCGCATCCGAACAGACCCGTTATTGCAAACGTACAAGGCGCACATACGCAACTAAACCCGGTGCCATCCGCCCCACCTGCCCTCGAACCCGTCACATCATACATTCCCTCACCCACCCAAATACCACAACCTTCTCCTCTGCCAAAAACAACCTACTCAATTGCAGTTATAGGCGATTCGATGGTGGACACCATGGGGGAACGGCTTGAGTACCTTGAACATGCTCTCAAAAAAGCGTATCCAACCACCGAGTTTAATCTATATAACTACGGGAAGGGATCTGAAAACGTTATCGAAGGACTTGCGCGCATTGATGCCGCATTCACCTACAAAGACCGCTCTTACCCAGCCCTCCCCGTTGTAAAACCTGATCTCATCATTGTAGGATCATATGCCTATAACCCATTAACCCCGTACGATAGGGATATGCACTGGCTCAAACTTGCTGAGCTCATAAAGAAATGTGAAACAATCACACCCCACGTCTACATCCTCACTGAGATCGCGCCCTTACGTGAAGATTTTGGCCGAGGACCACAGGGAATAAACTGGGAAGAATCAGTCCGAGTTGCACACAGTAAAAAAATAACTGAACAGCTTGAAAATGCGATTGGACTCTCGTCATCATTGAAAGTACCGCTCATTAATACATATCAAGCATCCATTACTGACGAACAGAATACAGTTAAGCGTGAGTATGTAAACGCTGGCGATGGAATTCATCCCTCTGTTGAGGGACACATGCTTACCGCCGATGAGATTGTCAAAACGGTTGTATTTGATTTCTAGTGTATGGAAGAGCAAGAAGTATCCCCACTACAGAACGAGACGGAAAAGAAATCAGAGAAAACGGCACGACGCTTTACTCCCCTTAAGATATCTCTTATCGCATTAGCCTGCGCGGGGCTTGCAGCAGTTGGAGGCGAACGGTTTGTACGCAGCATACAAAATACCCCAGATCCGATAACTGGTATAACGGGAGATCTAACAAAAACACAAATAGGAGATGCGATTGCAAAAAACACAGCACGTCTGCAGGCCGAACATGTTCGTGATCGAGGTGCAGAAACAAAAGATATTATCGACGCAGTGCTCCACCTCTCACCCCGCTTTCTCATCCGCGGAGGCTATATTCGATACCTTCAAGAATTTGCATCTGACAGATTAAGCCCTCCATTAAAATATGCACCATTCTCCCATGAATACACCCAGCATGAAATAGATGACCTTCCCGAATGGACTCAGAACCCGCAGGTTGCATATAAAGCATAACGCGATAAAATTGGTCAAAATATAGATACAGTTGCAATCGACCTCAACAATGCATCGATTGACCTGCTCATGGCCTGGAAGGAACTTGGCTACCTGGCATCACCCAACCTATACCTCGGATGGCCAGACCCAGATACGCGGAATGAAAATGTGGCATCTCTCGGTAGTGATCCACTCTTTTCTCATGCGAATGGAGTAGGTTGGCGCATCTCACTACCTAACAATCTTTCTTTTGTACTAGGCGGCGGATGGCTAACTAGAAGTCCGGTATACCCATATCAAGAAGAAACGAATGGAACATCAATATCTCAAGAGTACGGCCTGATAAAACCGAATAACCACGCTATGCCAGCTACCGCAATCGTTGAGATAAAAAACGGATCAGTCGTGGTTCAACATGAGGCGGCGGGAGATATCTACGACAAACACTCTGCTCCTGTTTTCCTCTACGCATCAAATGGAAGTATAAGAGTTATGAATGCAGACGAATACCGTGAGGTTGTTATCGATCAGAAAAAACAGTTACCAGATGGCTGCATCATCCAGATTGCTTTTGCCCTGTCAGTATCTCAAGAAGGTTTAGATTCATTAAATACTGCAAGCAGAAATCCAGTAAACCGTCCCATTATTCTAGACTCTCTGCAGAAAGATCTCGAACCACTCAACCTCCCTTCGCTTGATATAGCTTGGGTAATACACGCAACAACATCAGAAGGAAGACAACTTGTAGTACTATCTCTAAATAGAGATAAGCAGTCCGAACGTGCAGCGGGTGAATACAAAATCATCGCCGGGATCAATACACTCTTGGAGAGTGCAAACCTGAAACCCAATGAACGTTTTACCTCACTCTCCATTATTCATACTGGTCAACAGGGCTCAACGGGCGATACTGTAATCACCAGAGGCGAAGCACAATCTAAAACTGTAAACAATACTTCAGCATCACTACAGGAGTTTCTCAGTAAACTCTCAAAATAGCACGTTCAACATATAATCAATCAAGTATGATAGAAATCATATTATAAGATATGATATACTATAGACATGATTGAAGGAGATATACCATCGGAAGCAGACATCGAATTAGAATATCAGATTCAAAAAACAATACACATGAACGATGTAGAATTTATTAACCACTGTGAGGAACTAACTCAAGATGGAAAGGGTGAATTAGTTCCCCCACTACAAGTCGCAAGATTGACACGTCAAGCTTTCGCAGAACCTGTCACTCCTCGCCATCAGGCTTTTATAGAGGGTCGTCAAAGACTAATAGACGCCGTTACAGCTAAAAAAACAAAAAAATGAAAAAAGGTAAGTAACAGTAATGATGTTTATTGATAATCACTATCCAATAATATTCAGTATCTTTCCTTTTACGTAGACCACTCTATAATCTTCATTCGTTATAAACTTTTTGATCTTTTCATCTTCTAAGGCTTTCTTCACCACATTCTCTTCATTCGCCTCATCTGCTTGTATAGACACAATTCCTCTCACCTTTCCATTCACCTGTACAGGAATAGAGATTTCTGAAGTTTTCAGTGCTTGTGCATCTACCTTCGGCCACTCTGTTGTGTGGACTGATCCTTCCTCCTTCAAAAACTCTCTCCAGAGCTCCTCAGTCATATGGGGAGCGAACGGTGCTAAGATTGTGATAAGCATACGATACTCGAACCATGTGACATGCTCTCTTCTGCTAAGATAGTTTAACCATTCCATTATCGCAGCAACTGCGGTGTTACACTTTATCTGCTCCAGATCCCTTCCTACCTTCTCAAGCGTACGGTACATCTCATACTCATCTTCCTTTGACAGATCGACACCTTCCTTCACCTTTTCCTGGAGGTTCCACACCCTATTTACAAAGCGGTACACACCGGCAATAGTATCAGTAGACCAAGGAGAAGTCCCATCATAGGGCATCATAAAGCAGAGGTAGAGACGGGTGGTGTCTGCGCCATACTCTTTTACCACATCATCAGGATTTACTACATTTCCCTTAGACTTACTCATTTTGTTCCCGTCCGTACCTAATACAATGCCATGCTGAACCCGCTTATGAGCAAACTCATCAAATGATACAAGACCAAGGTCTTTAAAGAATTTGGTGAAAAAACGTGCATACAGCGTATGACCCAGCGTGTGTTCTGCCCCACCAAAGTAAATATCAACAGGAAGAAGCTTCTCAACAAGCGCTTTATCAAAAACTGCCTGAGTATCGTCCGGATTAGGATATCGGTAGTAGTACCAAGAAGAATCAAAGAACGTATCAAGGGTTTCTACATCACGTTCAGCTGGTCTACCACAGGTAGGACACGTTGTTTTAATCCAGTCTTCATTGGTAGCAAGAGGAGGCTTCCCTTTTGGAGTAAAATCAACCTCATACGGAAGCTCAACGGGAAGGTCTGTTTCAGGAACAGGCACAATACCGCATGCTTCGCAGTGAATCGTAGGTACAGGAGTGCCCCAATATCTCTGACGGGATATGGACCAATCGTGTATGTGGTACTGAACCTGCCTGGTTCCCCAATTGTTTTTTTCAAGAAGCTCAATCACTTTTTCTTTGCATTCTTTTGTCTTCAGACCATCAAAATTGCCTGAGTTCATGACTGTACCCTCCCCGACAAACGGCATCTCTTCTGATTCAATCACTTGCTTTATCTCTATCCCAAACTGCTTCGCAAATGCAAAGTCACGCTCATCATGTGCAGGAACTAGCATAATTGCACCATGCCCATAGCTGCTTAATACATAGTCAGCGATCCACACCGGCACCTTCTCCCCATTTACTGGATTTACCGCATACACTCCGGTAAACACACCGGTCTTCTCTTTATTCATCTTTCGTTCTTCTTCATTTTTCGACTTCGTTTTCTCGATATACGCTTGTACATTTTTATCATTCACCAGCTTACCCTCTTTCTGTAGGTGAGTGAGTGCAGAATGTTCTGGTGCAAGAACGAGCGCTGTTGCACCATAGATAGTATCCGGACGTGTAGTAAATACCTTAACGTTGAGCTCAGAATCAGAAACGGTAAATACTATCTCGGCTCCAGAGCTTTTCCCAATCCAGTTATTCTGTCCGATTCGTACAGAGTCTGGCCAGTCCACAGATGGTTTTTCCGACCACTCAAGCCTGTCTGCATACTCAGTGATCTTTAAAAACCACTGCGCAACCTCTTTTTGGACTACTGGATTGCCGCACCTCCAGCAGTTACCGTTCTCAACATTCTCATTTGCAAGAACCGTCTGACAGCTCTCACACCAGTTCGAAAGAGTCTTGCTGCGGTATGCTAATCCCCGCTTATACATCTCAATGAAAATCCACTGGTTCCATCTGTAATACTGCGGATCGCAGGTAACGGTAACTTTGCTCCAGTCTATCATGCTCCCCATCGTCTTAAACTGTCTTGTCATGCTCTCTATATTCGAATACGTCCAGTCCTTAGGATGGACTCCCCGCTTGATTGCTGCATTCTCAGCCGGCAATCCAAACGCATCATACCCATGACGGAAAAACACATTCATACCCTTCATCCGGCGGTACCGTGATATCGCATCCGGCGTTGCCCACGTAAACCAATGCCCAGTATGAAGATCACCTGAGGGATAGGGAAGCTCTACTAAGGTGTAATACTTCTGTTTTTTTTCATCTTCCTTAAAGGAGTAGAGAGATTCTTCGTCCCATTTTTTCTGCCACTTCTGCTCGATTTCCTGCGGAATATACTTTTTCATGTCACCTATTATATCTCATTCAATGGTAAGATATACAAGATGAACACAATACACAGCATGCAAAAAAACGAGATCGAATCGTTCTACCCGATCTTTACTAATTCACTTAATACACAGTTCCCCGGCTATTCAAAATCAGTCATCACCTATCTTCTCTCAGAAATATACACGGTCAGCAACTTCTCCTACTGGATAGAGAAGGAACTAAAGACCATTCTACTGAGCACCGATAACAACACCATCTCCGGCTTCGCTGTTATCGACGCTCCCTACGGAGGAGTGAGCCTTTTAAGGTGGCTGGGGGTAAAAGATGAGTACCAGCATAAAGGTATTGGCACACAACTCATCCACTCATGGGAGGAACACGCCCGGTCTCAGGGAAGCCATAAAATGGAGGTTGCTTCACAACCAGAAGCAAAAGAGTTCTATGCGAAAGCTGGACTCACGCTTGAAGGATTACGGAAACAGTCATACTTCGGAATTGATCAATACCTCTATGGAAAAGTTATCAGTACACCGACTGATAGGGTGATGGTAGGGTATTAAGCCTCACTATACAAGCAACGCATCATCGTACGGAGGAAATGAAAGTGGTAGGTTGTAAAGAGCAAACTGCCCTGCAATATCACTGGCTTTTTTAACTGTTGAAAGATTCTTTGCGTTAACGATTGTCAACATATTCTGTTGCAGACCCGATAACTCATCTGGAGTGTACGGAGGAAATAGCCCATCGAGCACTATAGGAATAGTGCCATCATCCATCTTGACTTCAATCTCATAGGTCACTCTAAGACATACCCTCCCACCTATGCGTACTCTATCGAATTTACAGTATATTGGCAGTTCTGGATGAAACTGTTTAAGCCGCCCCCATCGATATACCTGATTAAACCTATCGTCTTGATTCAACTCGAAGGTGTCATTTTCAACAGTTGCTATTACCCCACCATGGGCTGACACGACATGGACAGAGTCACCTATCCGCTGTAGAGTGCATAACAGTATCGTACCCTCTGCTTGACTTACAGCGTGATAAATCATTGCTCTCTCGGGTGGAGAAAAACTTACACCTACATCTGCGAGCATCATCACGGAGTTGATAAAGGGACTTCTGGTTTCTACAGCAACACTATAAGGAACGACGACGCCCTCCTCCAAATCGGAAGCGATATGAACCCTATCAATTCCTTTAGGCAACTCTGCTTGATTCTTATCGAGCGTAACCTGCCTCTCTGCCAAATAGTATCCTTCATCTAAATTAAAACGATAGGTCATGCCTACTGCCGCGTCTGGACTTATTACTACCGTACTAAGGTCTATATATTCATGAAGATTCATACACAATTATACCCCATTTGATCAAAAATAAAACCCTCCGTGAGGAGGGTCTATATACAAACGTACAGATTTACTCTTCAAGTTTTAAGTCATCGATGAGATGTGAATCACTATCTCTATTCTCCTCTGCTGGTTGTTCGACAACCGGCTGGGATGACATGTGATCCTCATTTCTCCCATTTTCAGTCTTTTCTCTCATGGGGCGAGCTTCTGAGACTACCAGTTTTCTCCCCTCATGCATCTGGCCATGGAGTGCGGTTATTGCTGCCTGAGCTGCTTCCTCTGTCGCCATCTCAACAAATCCGAACCCTTTTGAACGTCCAGAGTCACGATATCTGATAACCTGAGAGGATGTAACATCACCAAACTGAGAAAAAAGAGTCTTCAGCTGGTCATCGTTAATCTCATAGAGAAGGTTTCCGACATATAGCTTCTTATTCATACACACTCACCCCCTTCCTGCTGAGAAATAATAGGATGGTAAAACAAATAGAAGATGTAGTAAAAGATACTCGAGAAGAAGACTGCAATGCCGAATAAAAACACAGAGCTCTCAAAGCAATATACAAAACGTTGTGTTCAGCTACCTGAATCAGTCAACTCAACGGCTAACGAGATAAGTATATATCACACAAAATACAAATGTCAATTTACAGACGAATTTTTGCACGGCGAGCTGCAATCTTTCTTTCATCAATCCCAATTCTCGCAAGGTCTACTCCTTTAGCTTTAAGCCATTGCACCTCATTCCAAGCATTATTAATTGCAGTATCCGGGACCTTAAATGCAAATTTCCCGTTTTGTGCGTCAACAATCGACTCATGCACCGCAGTTGCATGCAATAACTCATCTCCGCTCAGAATAGAAGATAGATATGCATACATCTCTTTAGAGGAGCCAAGTTTTTCCATATCTATTTCAACCCCATCCTTTCTTTTACTTCAGCAATTGTCTGATTTCCAATCAGTCGTGCTTTTTCCTTGCCTTCAGTAAGCACCTGATCAATGTACGAAGCATTGTTTATTAACTCTGCTCTTTTCTCCTGCATTGGCTTAAGATCTTTAGAAATCGCATCGGCAATTGCATCCTTCATCTCTACATACCTCAGCTGACCCTCTTTGTAAGCAGATTCAAATTTCTTAACCTCATTTGGTAAGTATAGTTTTGCGAACGTGAATAATGTTTTTAATCCTTGTGTCATCTCGCCACCTACTTCTGATGAGGTGGGGATTGATCGCACCTTTTTTCTCACCTCATCCTCCGTATCGGTTATATTAATGTAGCTGCCCTCTACTGATTTACTCATCTTTCCCTCTCCTGTTAATGAAGGAATGTATTCACCTTCGGTGATAAAGCGGGTAGGTTCAGGAAAATCAGTACCATAGTCCTGATTCATGCGACGGGCAATCTCCCGAGCCACCTCAAGATGCGGTTCTTGATCAATACCAACCGGAACACTTGACGCTTTATATATCAATATGTCAGCAGCCATGAGGACAGGATAGTTAAGCAGTGCCATGGTTGCATGTTCAGGATGCTGTTTCACCTTATCCTTAAATGTAGGCAGATGCTGCATCTTTGCAATTGTTGTAACTGAAGAGAAAAAGAAAGCAAGCTCAAAATGGCCACAGATACTGCTCTGCTGGAAAAGAATACTTTTTTCAGGATCGAGTCCTGCAGCAAGATAGTCGATAACCACCTCTCTCCTATTTACCCTCAACTCCTCCACGTTATACGGTGTCGTTATAGTGTGCCCATCGGCAACCATGTACAACGTCTCATATTCTGGATCATCCTGCAAAGCAAGCATGCCCTTCACCGCACCTAAGTAGTTTCCTAAATGCAGTCTGCCTGATGCCCTAATTCCTGATAATACTCGTTTTTTCATATTATTCGTATTTACTTTTTTTTAATTCTTCTAAAGTTATATTCGGATGATGGCCACTTTTAATACCGACTAGCATACCGTTTGTATATACTCCGACTGTTGCCCAAGTATCTGTATTTCTCGCTAGTTGTACAATAGTCAACCACCAGTCAACACG
>CAZLAJ010000024.1:0-11231 GCA_964557525.1 uncultured Gammaproteobacteria bacterium
GCTTCTAATTGATGCAGAAGAATTGAAGAATATTGCGTTTATTTCCGATCTGTACGCAGTTATTGACAAAAAGACTTCTTTGTCTTTTCGTATCCGATCATCAATCAATGATATATATCCTACAATTCCTGCCTCAAATATAGTGTTTCCCTCCTTCGGATTCTACTACTACAATAACGTTTTTAGGAAACCATTAATATGCGAACTCATTGATAGATCCAATTTATCTCCGCACGCATTTCTTAAACAGAACATTCTCAGACCTGTATTTAATACATTTTTTTCTCTTGCATTTTTACATGGTCTAGTTCATGAAAGTCATGGGCAAAATATTTTAATCTCATATAATCTAGAAAGACACTGTACAGACGACGTTGTCCTTAGAGACTTAGAGAGCATTGTAATTAATGAGGAATTTTTGTTGAAGTACTATGGCATCATTGACAAGACGCTCGAAGATGTTAACAAAACAGACATGAAGTTGTTTATTGCTTCAAAAGAAATGAAGGAAAAAGTCTCAAAAAGATTTCATCATTGGGTAATGCAGGTCCATATAGAGCCAATTCTAGAAACTATACATACATTTTATGATGTTCCAATTGAAGAATTATACTCGCTAACCGCCCAATGCATTACGGAGTGGTTCGTAACACACGATAAAATTGATCGCATGTATGATATGCTCGAATTAAAGAAGCACTATTTACGCAACTATTTGTACACAAATAAAATGTTCAATTTAAGTGTAGGTAAGTATAGAGAATACGATAAACCGCTTTATGCCCCCACCGAGTGAGATATTCAGCTGCCTCCATTGAAAAGTAGACATCATTTCCCTACGCTATATCTAGCGCTAGTTAGAAAAAATGAGGTGAATAAAAAGATATGAAAAAACAAGGATATTTTCTCGGTGTTCCCTACGATTGGCGGCGGCCTACATGGAAGCTCATTAAAGAAAGGTATTGGAACAAGAAGGACCATAGAGTATTTACTCCTCACATTTTAGGTTGGGGTTATTCGATTAACTTCTATGAGCTCATTCATAATCCTCGGAAGCACTTTGCGACGTTGTTAATCCTTTTAGCAGGTGTTAGTTTACTAGTAGCGTTTATCGCAGTTAGACAGATTCAAGAACTTGATAAAGCGCATAGTACTTTTGAGAACTACTATGCTTTTAGAGAATGTAAAGAATTGATAGAATGCACAGATAGCTATGGTATCTGTAAAACCGATTCTGGAAAGACAATTGTATGATAAGGAGAATACAATGTACTATTTGAATATATGGATATAGCAGGGACTGTAGAAACAGTGAAGCCATCACTCACAGAAAGAGAAAAACAAGCATTGTTGATAGAAGAAGTTGCTGTGCCATTGCAAAAAACTATTGATGAAAAAGGTATTGACCGAGTCCTCGGAGAGTTGCGGGTAGATAAAGATGACCTAATGTTGTTGTCTCAAAAGTTTCAAAATGGAGATTTTGCTTTTTGGGGTCATGTTTTAGTTCCACCACATTCATTTAGTGAGTTTGAGGGTGAGGTTGTTGCTCAGATTCAGAATATTCGTATTCCTGAAAAATTGAGAAATACTGGAGTGGGAAAAGCGATTGTAGAAAAGTGGGAAAGTGAATGGATGAAAAGGAATGTTACGCGGTTTGTGGTGACCAACATTAGAAGCCGAGAAGCGCGAGAATTCTGGGAACATATGGGGTATGCAATACCCGAGGGACAGCCTAATATTGATAACCCATATAAAATGATTAAGAAAGTGACATTCACTCATCTCCAGTCTCGACAGTTGTAAAAACGAATATATTCAGATCTTTGTCGAGAGCCTGCATATTGGCCAGCTTCATCCAATCACCAGTCCCCAATGATGTCTGATTAACAGCTTATTAATCCAGTAGGTATTTTGCGCACTGAGCCACGATCGAGTTCCTCTTCCATCTGCTTGATAATGAGAGCGGCGAAGTGGTATGGGAAAGCTATCCATGATAGTAAGAGAGTCATTATTTCCATCCCTATTGATAACCAAATTGGAGATTGTTGGAATCGCTTGTCTATTAACCAACGCTTTTAACGATGCCTCAACCCCTTCTTTTCCTAGCATGTCAACGCAGTGTCCTTCATCTCTCATCATGTAGTAGTTTCGTTCTAATAAGTCAGTTAGGCTTGTGTATACCTTATGGAAGTTCAATGGCGATACTGGTGCATAGGTTCTTAATCTTGGTTGTGTTGAGACATAATATGGATGGTCGTTGCTCGTTAGGATTTCAGTAGGTAACATATATGGCGCAAAATACTGCCGCATGACTTGCAGTTCTGCAATTCTTCTTGCAGCATTTGGGGGCTCGATATATGGATCTCGGTATCTTGGGATTTTGATTACTTTGTCCGGAAAGGGGGAGTCTGGGTCATGGTATTCATGTACAGTATGTCCTATGCCTTTGCCTACTATTTTACCTACCTGGTTAACATCAAGCCCTTCGAATGAATGGAGATAGAGTGCGGTTTGTGCAGGCAGATCTGAAGAGTAGGGAAAACGCTCGACCATTAGAAAAGCACTTTCAAAGTATACATGCCCGTAAGTATACTGCAGGTTCTTGCTATATGAGGTCAATTACGGAGCTAGTATGGTTGGAGCATAAAGATAGCGCTGCCTGGTGCCCAGGTAAAAGTGGACTGGGGAGAGCATCTATCGGATACCATTCCCATCCTTCACACTTTTCAGGCTCGCAGAGAGTTGGCTCTCCTTCAAACTCTTGGCATGTAAAACAAAAGTGAATATAGTTATACGTTTCTTGGAGTTCTCTCACGACTCCCAGACATGAAACTGAGTTGCCTTTCAGACCAGTCTCTTCATATAACTCACGTTTGATCGCATCTTCAAGCTTTTCTTTTAACTCAAGTTGACCACCTGGAAGACCATAGTAGCCTGCGCGATATCCGTTCTTCCGTTTTCCAAGGAGTAATTGGTTTTGGTCGTTTATAACGATGACGCATACGCCGATGTGTTCATGAGACATATATAGGTAGTATAGCCGATGGTTATATACAATGGTATATATGCGTAATAATGTATGATTATTTAATCAGCGTAACATATTCAGATGAAGATCATGTTAATATGTACATATGCGAAATGTGTACTTGATTGTTTTAATATTGTCTGTAGCTACTCTTGGTATTGGTGCGTATATGGGGTATCGGCTATATACAGAGAAAATAGATAAACCTGAGTATAGCGGATACACCATTTCAGACTACAGTGTAGATGGAAAAAAGTACCACCTTCTTCTTGCTGATTCAGATGCTAAATGGTCTCAGGGTCTTATGTTCTACCGTACCCTTGATGGGGTAGATGGTATGATCTTTATTTTTCCAGACAAACGGATGAGAACGTTCTATAACAAAAACACCTATATGGATCTTACTCTTTTGTGGTTGGATGGTAAACGGGTTGTTGGATCTTCACAACTTCCATCTATTGAGAAGTCAAAGAACCTTGTATATGTCAGCTCACCGGAAGAGGTTACTGCAGTAATAGAGTTGGTAAACCGGTAATTGCATAATAGTGGGGTGGGGTATAGAATTGGCTCGAATGTCTTACGTTGAACATCCAGAAGAATCTACGGATTTTGATCCCAAGTTATTGTTGTTTCTCTTGTCTTCATTAGGGTTAAGTGCTATTGCATATGAACGAATGCTTGCCATCTCTTATGATCAAGCCCTGAAAGACGCTGATAGACAGCTTGTAGAAAAACTATCACAGTATCGACTGCAATCTGCACAACAACATAACGATGGCGTGCTGATGGTGTCAGTTGGAGGTGCGCTCGCAGTTGCAGCGGATTGTAAAGATATGTCGCGGCGGAGATTTTTGCAATACGCTGTTGCTGCAGGTGCAGTAGCGGGGGGTGTGGCATTTGGTATTGGAGGCGCACGAGAAAAAGAGCAGCGCACGGCACGGCCTGAATATGGTGAGAAAGTGGACGAGGTAAGAATAATGTTGAAAAAGGTTTTGGGGACAGACTCTCTTTCACATAAAGTACATCACGAACATAATAACCCTCATGCGTCTTCTATGTTCCCCGATATCGCTCCTGGTTCCAATCTTCTTGTCGTTCCAGGAGCATATCCAGGCAATGCACCAGATGAGATTGAATGGTTTAGGAGTTACATCGAAACATTCTTGATCGCTCGTGGTGCGTCTGAACAAAATGCTCATAAACTGTTTAATAGCTACGCATACACAATGAGAGAATGTTCACTATCACATAAAGACGAGAGCATACGGTTTAAAGAACTTATGACTATTATGTCCGAACATGGAGTATATATGCTCTCATGGCCGTTGTTTGCTGAAGAGGGAAGGTATAATCCGCTCAGTAAGTCTCTTGCAATGAGTGCTCTTATACAGATGATCGAAGGTGATGTCTATACGGTGGGGTATAGTGCAGGTGCTGCATCAACGAGAGCAATGTTGAAAGCATTTCAAGAAGGATGGGTTGATGTACCAAATCTGAAAGGTGCGCTCCTTATTGGCGACCCCAATCTCGGATTTCTCAACGCGCCGGTTTATGAGATGAGGACAATGCTGGGATTGAGAACCATAACGCGCGAGAAGGCAGAGGAGATATATCAAATGCTTCTAAGTACGCCGCGACTACGAGAAAAGCTTAAAACGCTGCCAAAGGATATGGTTGTTCAAGGCATTCTCACGGCATTTGATGTACAGGTTCCACCTCCGTATAGCGACGGGTTGAGTGGTGGCCCGCTTCGAGACAAAGGCTGCAGTCTTGCCGTTATGTCAGCAAGGACAGACCCAATTGCTCAACTAAGCGGCATCCCTCATGCTTCGCACTATATGGTGGATATTGTGGATACCGGAGAAAGTGATTTTGCAATTCAGGTAAACGGGATAACGGTCTATACATCAGTGTCTTCACCAGGAGTAATGAATCTATTTGAGCGGATTCCCACCATCTCGACAACGATAAATAAAGAGGGGAGGATGGTGGGCCATACCTTTTTGCCTACACTTGGTACGTTAGTCTTTTAGCTTGATATCTTTAATGCATCGATACCCGGAAGAGTACCCTTCTCAATGTACTCAAGCATTGCCCCTCCGCCGGTTGAGATATGGGTAATTATTTCCAGATGCCTTTTGTGCGAGAGTGCGGCAATGGTATCTCCGCCACCCACAATGGATACTGAGCGTTCATTGTGCACGATTGCAGAATAGATCGCGTCGGTGCCGTGTTTAAACGCTTTGTTTTCAAAGTATCCAACTGGACCATTCCAGATGATTGTCTTCGCTCCCAAGATGATCTGTTCATATCGTCTCTGTGTTTCAGGTCCTATATCAAGGATGAGTTCGTTACTGTTTACTTCTTCAATATCTTTTACTGTGCCTTTTGTGTCTTTGATACTTCTTGCAACAACCACATCTGTTGGAAGTTTGATTGATGTATTCTTTTCAACTGCGGTGTAAAAGAGCCTTCTTGCATCATCGAGTTCTCCATACTCACAGATGCTCCTTCCTACATTAAATCCTTGAGCGGCAAGGAATGTATTTGCGAGACCACCTCCTACGATGAGTTGGTCTGCAACCTCAGTGAGCTTGCTTAATAGGGAAAGCTTTGTTGAGATCTTTGATCCCCCGATTATTGCAACAAACGGATGCGTTGGGTCTTTAACGGCTTTACCAATTGTCTCCACCTCTTTTTTCATGAGGAGTCCTCCATATGAGGGAAGCATCTGAGTGATTGCGACAATAGATGCGTCTGGACGATGGGATACGCCAAATGCATCATTCACATACACATCTGCATAACGAGACAAGAGGCGAGCAAACGCTGCATCACCTCGTTGTTCTTGCGGATAGAAGCGGATATTCTCAAGAAGTATCACCTCTTGCTCATACTGCTTACTTAACATATCGGTGAGTTTCTCGATCTTCTCATCGATAAACCGTACTTTATATCCCGGCAAGTACGACTGTAGTCGTTCAGAAACCTGACGCAGAGAGTGTTTTTTTTCACGTTTAATGGGTCTCCCTAGATGGGAGATGATGATAACTCTGTTGTGATTTTTAATGAGGTACTCTATCGTTGGAACTGCTTGTCTGATGCGCTCATCATTCGCGATGGAATGATCCGGATGTAGCGAAACATTAAAGTCCACGCGCAGTAAAACACGCTTACCCTCAATCTTCTCATCATCGATATATCGAATCTCTCCCATTATGAGAAATAATGTGCAAGTTTTTCGACAAGGTCTGCAAGGCGGTTTGAGTATCCCCACTCGTTATCGTACCACCCAACCACCTGTACCGTTGTTCCGTTAATAACCTTTGTGTAGTTGGCGTCGAAGATACAGGAATGAGGGTTGCCTATATAATCAGATGATACGAGTGTTTGAGTCTCATGCTGCATATATCCTTTTAGGTAGGATTCCGCAGCTAACCGGAACGCCATATTCACCTCTTCTACTGAGGTGGGCTTTTCCACTACTGTAACAACATTTGAAAATGATCCGGTGGGCACCGGGACTCTGATTGAGCCTACCTCAATCTTCCCTTTCAGTTCAGGAATAGTTTTGACTACTGCCTTTGCTGCGCCTGAAGTAGATGGGATGATATTTAAAAATGCAGCGCGTGAGCGATCGAATGATTTGCCGGTATCGTCAAGCATGCTCTGGGTGAGGGTCACCGCATGGATGGTGGTGAGCACACCAGAGCTGACTTTAAACGAACTGTTGAGTACCTTGAAGAGGGGTGAGGCGCAGTTTGTTGTACACGATGCGTTTGAGATCACTGACTCGTTTGCAAAGTCAAAACTATCATCATTTACACCAAGTACCACATGCGGTGTCTCATCATCTTTAGAGGGTGCAGTAAGTATGACTTTTTTGACCGATCCTTGCAGATGTTTGCTTAATTCTTCTTTTGTATTAAAGGCGCCAGTTGCATCAATAACTACATCCACCCCATTTGCATCCCATGGAATTTCGCTCGGTTCGGCGCAGAGAGTGGTGATTACTTTTTTTCCATCAATACTGAACCCGTCACTTTCTTCTTTGACAGTCTTTCCATACTTCCGGTACACAGAGTCATACTGAAGCAGATAGGTCATCATCTCATTTGTTGTTTTTCGGGTGTTTACAATTGAGAGATCGAACGCGTCTCGTTCAAATGCAATTCTCGTAAATGCGCGACCGATGCGGCCAAAACCGTTCAGTCCAACTTTCAGTCGTTTCATAGGACACAAAAATATGTAATACCTACTCTATTTATATCACTTTTTGATAAAAGAAAAAACAATGGAGAAGATAGGAAGGTGGTCCTTTAATGGAGGTGTTTTAGAACAACATCTTTTGTATTAAAGATGTTTAGGGCTTGAAAGTATGTAGTGAGCTTGGATTCAAGCGCCGCAAGAATGGGTTGCTTTTCTGATTCTTCAAGATCCCACATAACCTGCTTGAACGGCCCCCAGGCTTTTTTTCTCAGCTTGTAAACAAACTGTCCATCATTCCACCCATCCTCCCGTTCGTTTGCGAGATTCTCTTTAATCCACGTCTCTATCTCTCCTTTCACATCGTGCGGCAGATGCGCGTAGATGATGTTTTGAAACTCTGTTGCAAGGTGAATCTCAAGAGTATAAACATGAGGAAATTCAGTAAAATACTGATCTTTCAAGGTGGAGGCTCCATGCTGAACTGGTCCGCCGATATGGTATTCATTGCGGGCACATTCACCGATTGTTTTTAGGATTGAGAAGTCCAGATTTACATCAGCAATTGTTCCATCAGGTAGAACAGTTCCTCCGTGTGAGGTACCGGTCTGTACGCTCACCTTACTGATGCCTGTCATCCCTTGCGGGAGATGCTTGAGATAGCCATCCATAAACGTCCTAAAATCAGCAACGGTGCTGTTGACCCCACCAATATGCCCAATCTCACCACCCACCGATACGGTAATTCCCTCCGGTTGGATTGATCGAATGTATTCGGTCATGAGCGCAGTCATTTCGTAGTTGTCTTTCTGTTGTTCATTTAAATCTGTTTTTGAGAGGTCAACGAGTGTTGATGCGTCGATATCGATGTTGTAGAACCCCGCATCAACTGATTCTTTAATGATCGACTTAATCCGTTCAATCTCACCCTCTCTATTTTCTCTAAACTTAGCTGGTTTAAACTGGTAGTGATCTCCCTGGAGAAATACCGGACCGTTGTATCCTGTTTTGATTGCCCCGGCAAGAATGGAGGTGACAAATTCCATTGGATGTTGATCGGTATATTCCTGCTCAGATCGGGCAATCTCAAAGACAAACGGACCAATATTGTGCTGTTGTGCAAGACGGAAAACGGTCTGTGCAAAGTCATAGGTGAGGGTGCGCACATTCATTGCGGGTACGGTAAATCCACCCACCTCGTTTCTTCCTGCAGCTATGTACAGATCGTGAATGGAGTGGGGTGCGCAGTGGAGATATTCAGCAAGTGCGCGTATTAAAAGTTGCACTTCTTTTTTTAATTCATCGTCTTCGGTAAACGTTGCGGTATATACCAGTCGATCGATGAGAGTATTTCGTAGTTGGGCCTCATCGCGAAGAGTTGCTGTTGCTCCATCCCAATCGAGAATGGATGAGAGCGCCGTCTGTAATTCTTCTTTACTGTTTATCAACTCCATGGTGGAAATGATATCTGTTTATGTGCTGAAAATCAACGAGAGGATGGTAGGAAAAAGAGGAGGAGTATAATAGAGATATGCAAGACTGCGTTTTCTGTAAGATTGTACAAGGACAGGTACCCTGCTATAAAGTCTATGAGGACGAGCTGTTTCTTGCTTTTTTAGATATCTTTCCTCACACCAAGGGCCACACCCTTCTCATTCCTAAAGATCACCATCGATGGGTGTATGATGTTCCTCAGTTTGGAAAGTACTGGGAGGCAGCAAAAAAAGTAACAGATAAAATACTCTCAACTTTACATCCCCAGTTTGTTAGCTATCTAACCTATGGTCTTGATGTGCCGCATGCACACATCCACATCATTCCTCGCTACACCGGTGGCACAAAAGAGATGGCACAGACAGTAAAACTAGACAAAGACGAGTTACAAACTATTTGTTCGCAGATACAAATATATGAATGAATTACCTGGATACAAGCCACCAGCAGAAGTAGTTCCACCTGAAGAGGCTCAATTGGTAATTGAGGACGATGGAGATGAAGAAGCATATTGGCGTTCACTGTTTGCAGATGCGGCTATGGCATTAGCGGGATCCGTTTACGGGAGCATGAGAGAAGCTCCATTTGAAGAAATCAAAAGAAAGAAAATGAATAAACCTAGCTCGGCTTCTTCACGCTGATGTGAATCTTCCCTAGTTTCATATCCACAACTACTTTATCAAGCGGCTTGATCTTTCCTTCAACCACCTGCAGTGCAATCTCATCAACAATAAGCTCATTAATTACTCTCTTGAGAGGTCTTGCTCCATACTGTGGATCAAACCCGACAACGCGTAGGTGTTTCTTGACTGTTTCAGTTGCTTCAAACTCAAGGTTCTGTTTTTTCAGTCTTTGAGAAACCTCACCCAATTCTTTTTCAACAATGAGTCCAACCATCTGCTCATCTAGGGGGTTAAATATCACGATTGAATCAAGGCGGTTAACAAACTCTGGTCTGAAGAACTGTTTTACTGCAGCCATCGCTGCCTCATCTCTTTTTTCTTTTGTATCAAGTGTTGCAAACTGCTCACTGCCTAGGTTTGAGGTGAGGATGATAATAGTATTGGTAAAGTTGACAACTCGTCCTCTGCCGTCAGTGAGCCTCCCATCATCGAGTATTTGAAGGAATACGTTAAACACCTGTGGATGTGCCTTTTCAACTTCATCAAACAGAACAACAGAGTACGGTTTTCTCCTTATTGCTTCAGTCAACTGTCCACCCTCTTCATATCCTACATATCCAGGAGGTGCGCCGATGAGCCGTGCGATTGTATGTGGTTCTTGATACTCGCTCATATCAATCCTCACCGTAGCCTTTTTGTCATTAAACAGTGAGTAGGCGAGTGCACGTGCTGTCTCCGTCTTTCCTACGCCAGTTGGTCCGAGGAAGAGGAAAGATCCGATTGGTCTATTCAGATCACCAAGCCCTGCCCGTGAACGGCGTACAGCGTTTGCTACTTTTCTCAATGCCTCGTCCTGTCCCACCACTTGTTCTTTCAGTTCTTCCTCTAGGTGAGAAAGTCGTTCTGATTCAGCTGAGAGAAGACGGGTGATGGGTATACCCGTCCAGCGGGAGACTATCTTTGCGATATCCTCTTCGGTAACCTGTTCTTTTAACAGTCTGTCTTCCTTGGGTAGCGTGTTCCACTGTTTTTCTGCTTCCTCTAGTTTCTTGGTTATCTCAGGAATCTTGCCGTATTTCAGCTCTGCTGCTTTATCTAACAATGCATCCCGTTCTGCTTGTTCAAGCTCTGCTTTAACCCTGTCAATCTCAACGCGGTATTTTTGTAGCCGTTTGATAATTTCTTTTTCTTTTTCCCATTTTGTTTTCATTCCATCAAACTGCGTTTGAAGGGTGTTTCGCTCGTCTTCAAGCGCTTTCTTTCGAGCTTCAACTCCCTGTTCTTTTTTCAGTGCTGCAAGTTCAATATCCAGCTTGATTATTGCCCGTTTAATCTGATCCATCTCAACCGGCATCGAGTCGGTTTCAATTTTTGCAGCCGCTGCCGCCTCATCAATGAGGTCGATTGCCTTATCAGGCAAGTATCTGTCGGTAATGTATCTAACGGAGAGATTGACTGCAGATATGATTGCATCATCAGTTATCTGTATCCCATGATGTACCTCATACTTTTCCTTAATGCCTCTTAAGATTGCGATAGAGTTTTCAACACTTGGTTCATCGACGTATACCGGTTGGAATCTTCTTTCAAGTGCTGGGTCCTTTTCAATATTTTGTCGGTATTCCCGCACGGTTGTTGCTCCGATTGCATGAAGTTGCCCGCGAGCGAGTGGGGGTTTGAGCATGTTTGAGGCATCCACTGCACCCTGAGCTGCACCTGCGCCAACCAATGTATGCATCTCGTCGATAAAGAGAATGTATTTTCCCTCACCTTTCTCAACCGCTTCAAGCACACCCTTAAACCGCTGTTCAAATTCCCCCCGATATGCAGCTCCGGCAAGCATGCCGGAAAGATCGAGGGCAAGTACATGCTTATTCTTC
>CAZLAJ010000025.1:0-10956 GCA_964557525.1 uncultured Gammaproteobacteria bacterium
CTCCGGGTAGCAGCAGTAGGACAGATTATTGCAGATAGCTGGATAGCTAAAGATGAGATTAACGATAGTTTCCTCATATCTGCTCTTCTCTTGCATGATATGGGCAATATCTTAAAGTTCGATCTATCCAACCCTTCGCAGCTTTCAACCGAAGATCTGAGCTGGCTTAAGCGAGTTCAACAAAAGTACCAAGAGAAATATGGGTGTGATGAACATTATGCAACTATAAAGATTGCTCAAGAACTACATCTTCCCCCAAAGATTGTCGAAATGCTTGGGATGAAAGAAAATGATGCGTTCCGTTCAAGTACCCACTATGCTCTGCTGTCGCCAGACTGGTCATTGAAAATAAAAGCATATGCGGATCTCAGAGTAGGGCCTCATACTATTCTCACAATCGATGAACGCTTTGACGATATTCTTGTCAGGTACAAAGGCAGATCGCACAAACTAGGTGATGTGAACTATGTTGAACTTCGGAGGCAAGACGCACATGAACTTGAAAAACAGCTCAGCGCAAAAACGCTGATTGATCTTTCAAAGCTATGCATGAATGATATTGTTCCGGTAGTAGAAAGGCTGAGAAAATACACTCTTCCTGTAGGTGAAGATCAGTAGACTCTAATCATATTTGCGTCAGGATAATCAACAGTCTTCATGGTCTGCATAAGATCCCAGATTTCGACATCCCTTGGATCATTATCCATTGTGTACTCCTTATAGTTATGGTTATAGTCATCCATATGTTTCATGATAGCGTCATACAGCTTGGAAGCATCTTCCATCATCTCGCCATGCGTATCCCCGCTATTTTCGATGTAAAAAACCGTTGAACAGTAGGGACATGTAAACGTTCTATACATACCAAATTATACATAAAGAGAGAGAAAGTTATAACAGTTGATCTTATAGCAATCTGTTCTATACATTTATAATGCGTATGCTTTATCCTATTACTCCATATGCATCACTTATATCTTTGATAGCTCATGTAAATGTATTACAATCCTATAACATGTTTCTTAATAACGTTGTGTACTATGGAAGAACTATTACCATTTCTACTAATTCATGATAAGCAAACGACTCGGAATGCATCTGCTCACATTATCATTTTTAATCGGTGTATTTGCCATCTTTACAGGAACGAGTGCTCATGCAGAAACTACATCGTATCCTGCCACTACTCAGACCAACCAAAACTGGTCCAACACCCCACAAAACAACACCTATGGATACTGGTGGGGATATAATCAAGCTTCCCAGCCGAATATAGTCCAGTCCAGATGGCCTGAAGTAAGATCAGGTGAGATGATGAGAAATATACAGACGGGACAAACAACGGGAATAAATGTGCAGACACAGAATGTCAGTGCTATGGATGTCTCCACACCCCTCTGTGCAGAACAGTTCAATAATGGAGTACGATACCACCTCGGATGCATTCCATCCGTCCCCTATTCCACGGCAGCAAACGGACCCAGTCTCTTTGACTTCAACGTCTGGCCAGCTGCAAATGTTTCTGGTAACAGCACCGTAGTATTCACCTACCGCGACACAAACGGCAACTGGAGAGAGATAACCAACCCTAACTACCAGCCACAGCGAGTAAGCTGGAGTTCATAATTTCCTAAAAGAGATGAGACGTACATCCTGCCCTAAACGGGCAGGTTTTTTTGTTCCGGCTATATGTAGCGGAACCTATCTTCGATAGACTGGAGAAGTTGATCAAGATTGGCACCAGTCTGAGCGGAAATATAGAGGGGACTGTACTTCTCATAGATCTCATCAAGATCCTGAGTGTTAATATTTTCCTGTGCATCTGCCTTGTTAAATACTATTATCTGATCTTTCTCCTCAATTCCCATCCCTCTTAAAATATCCTGCACAACCTCAATCTTCTCATGCTTACGGGAATCAGAGATATCAACCACATGCAGAAGCAGATCAGCATAGAGGGACTCCATCAAAGTCGATTTAAAGGCGCGAATAAGTTGCGGAGGGAGATTTTGGATAAAACCGATCGTATCTGAAATAAGCACTTCCTTTTTAATTCCTGGAAGATAGACCTTTCCAAGGCTACTGTCCAGAGTCGCAAACAATGCATCTGCAGTCAGCTTTTTCTTTTTGGTAATTGCATTAAAAAGGGTTGATTTGCCTGCATTGGTATAGCCCACGATAGAAACAGTGCGAAATCCCATCTTTTTTCGTCTTAATAGCTTGCGCTCTCTGTCATCAGAGAGTCTGATAAGTTGATCATTCACCTTTTTCATTGCTGTACGCCAGTGTCGCTTCATCAGTTCTGTATTCGTCTCCCCTATGCCTCTCGTACCGATTCCTCCAGCCTGACGCGAAAGAACATATCCCATACCAAAGATACGGGGGCCCATATGACGCATACGGGCAAGCTCAATCTGAAGCTTAGATTCCGCAGACTGTGCATGCTTATCAAAAATTTGAAGTATGAGGTCAATTCTGTCCCAGACCTCAACAGACTGATTGTACGGAAGAAACACTTTTTTTAGGTTAAACAGCTGTACCGGCTTTACGATATCATTGATAACAACAACATCTATCTTCTCCTGTTTAATCATCTCGCCGATCTCTTTCGCCTTCCCTGTACCAACATACATTCCAGGATCAGGTGCGCTTTTCCGCTGTATGATTCGCACGATTGTCGCACCACCGAATGTTTCGACGAGTGATTTAAGCTCTTCAAGATCGTACAACGCAGCCCTATCATCAAGCACTGAAGGGACGACGTTTATGAGGATGAACCGGAGTGTTTTTGATATTTTGTACATCTATCTCTAATATGTAAAGACTTCTCTATCATACCATAGCTGCAGATTCGTATCCGTTAAAACAATCAGCTCACCTCACTGAAAGGAGTGTAATATCTAAAACACCTGCGGGGATCTGGATACTTACCCGGTCGCCTGATCTTCTCCCTAAAAGTGCCTTGCCAACTGGTGAGAATATTGATAGTTTTCCCGCAAGAAGATTTGACTCGTGACCACCAACAAGCGTATAGACTATCTCCCTTCCATCTAGCTGAACAGTCGCAATCGACCCGATGCCGACTGCGCCATCACTTCTTTTCTCGACCACCTGAGCTCTTTTCAGGAGCGACTCAAGATACCGAACTTTACGGTCGATGTCCGAAAGCTTTATCCGCGCCGATTTATACGCCGCATTCTCGCTCCGGTCGCCCATATCCCGCGCCCACGATAACTCCTCCACTGCCTTAACCCTCTTTTCATTTAACTGATCAAGCTCTATTTTCTTTTCATTGTAGCCTTCTTCTGTGATGAGGATAGGTTTTTGTCTTTTAACCATACGACATACTATATCGTATCTCCTGAAAAAAATCTATGACTGAGGACTGTTACTTTTGAATATACAGTTTGCGTCTTGTCTTTTGATCCGATAGGTTTCGGACGAAGTAAAGCTTAGACTTTGTAAAGCGTGACTTTTTAGTCAGCTTGATTCCGGCGATAAAGGGAGAAGAAACAGGGAAGATGCGTTCAACACCAACTCCACTTTTTGAGATCTTACGGACGGTAAGAGTACGAGTCGCCTCATCTTTACCCTTTACGCCTACAAGGATGCCTTCAAACAGCTGCTGTCTGGATTTATCCCCCTCTTTTACCGTGTAATCGACAGAGACGGTGTCTCCGACTGCGAATACCTGATCTTTATATGCAATTGAGTTGGCCATGACGGATATTATAGATAATTACTGGTGTAATGTCAAAACGTATTATGTTTATGATTGTGATGATTCGTGCTGACTTCTAGCCTTAGCTAAGGATGGCTTTTCATGTGGACAAGTACCACCTGCCGCGGCTGACTCGGTACATATACAATGACTAAATCCTGCTGGACCATTGTAACCTTCAGAAAATAGAACCATCATATTACTACTATCATATTTTAAACATTGACCTTTAATAGAAACTGGTCTTTCGCTCATAAGAATAAAATTTAAATTTATCCCATATTATACCACCTATTTAAAAATACTTTTATGAGAGTATATATAAACGGATGTGTGAACTTCTACTTCGATATATTATGCTTCCCGCAGGCATCAATAAATGCCCTGAAGATAGGATGTGGGGTTAACGGTCTACTTTTATACTCCGGATGTCCTTGGGTACCAATATAGAAGGGGTGCATAGACTCTGGAAGCTCAATAATCTCTCCTAAACCTTCAACAACAGAACGGGCGGCAACGATAAGTCCTTTTTTCTCAAGCTCAGGAACAAATTCATCATTTAATTCATATCTATGACGGTGCCTCTCACTTGTTAACAGATCACCCTTCTTTTCCTTTTTCATATACCCTTCATATTTTTCATATATCTCAGAAGCTCTCGTTCCACTCTTTACTTTTGCCTCCCATCCGCCAAGCCTCATAGTACCCCCATAAGCTCTCCGCTCCATGAGCTCACGCTGAGAGGGAATAAAGTGAATAACCTTATGTTTGCTTGCCTTATCATTCTCTTCGGTATTTGCGTCCTTCCAGCCTACAACGCTTCTAGCAAATGCAACAACCGCAAGCTGCATACCAAAACAGAGTCCAAGGTATGGAATTTTCTGTTCGCGTGCGTAGGTTGCAGCCGCAACCATCCCCTCTGCACCCCGCTCACCCCAACCTATGGGAACGATGATGCCATCCGGAGTGCCAATTATCTTCGCCCCTTCTTTCTCCACCGTCTCAGCATCTACCCAAACCGTCTCTATCTTCACATCTTCTTTCCATCCTGCATGGTTTATCGCATCAAATAGCGCAGCGTATGAGTCCTTTAGCTGGTACTCTCCTGTTCCAAAGTATTTTCCGATGATCGCAATTGTCGCCTTGCGTTTTTTTGGTTTCTTGACTGAATCGACAAATGCAGACCATTCAGTAAGATCAGGTTCGTGTACTTTCATGGCAAGCCTCTCTAGAATTTTTCTATCAAGCTCCTGTTTATGCAGTACAAGCGGTATCTCATACACTGACTCAAGGTCAGGGCTTGAAATGATATTTTCAGGTTTCACATTGCAAAACATTGCAAACCTGTCACGCCTTCTCTGATCGATATACCGTTCAGATCGGGCAATGATAAAGTCGGGCTGAATGCCCATTGAGTTTAATGTTCTCACCGACAGCTGAGTTGGTTTTGTCTTGGGTTCTCCGAGATGATGTGGAGTGGGTACATAGCTTACATGTACATGTATGACATCTCCCGGGCTTTTGAAATGAATCATGCGGGCCGCTTCATAGAAGAAGACATTCCAGTACTCCCCTGCTGTTCCTCCCAGTTCAATTATGACGATGTCTGCATCTTTTTTCTTCCCTACGTTCTGAATGCGTTCTATAATCTCTTCGCATATGTGCACCGCCTCAACATCCTCCCCGTTATACTCAAATCTCCGTTCTTTATCAATGATGGTCTGGTAGATCTTGCCCATGGTGACAAAGTTGTCACCCCCCATGTCTTCATTCAAAAACTTCTCATATGTTCCAATATCCATATCTGTCTCTGTGCCGTCTTCACACAAAAACGGATCTCCGTGTTCAATAGGGTTAATCGTCCCTGCATCTATGTTTAGGTAGCCTTCAAATTTAATGGGAGTTACCCGGTAGCCCGCTTGTTTAAGGAGGAGGGCGATGGATGCGGTTGTAATACCCTTGCCAATACCTGAAATGACTCCACCTGAAACAAAGATGTACTTCATGATAAATACAGCAAATTTTCAAAAATCAATATAGATTGTACAGGCTCATCATCACTTTTTCACTGTCTTTTTAGCTGGTTTTCTTTTGGTTGTGGTTTTCTTCCTCACTGCACTCTCTTTTCCTACCTTTTTGCCTTTTGTTACGGCTTTCTTTTCTCCTGCTTTTTCCCATTCGCTTTCTGGTTTATCTGTTCCAATCTCAGCAATCGTCCAAGCGGAGTAGGTGCACTTAGGGTAGTTTTCACAGCCGTAGAACCGTTTTCTTGATCTGGAGTAGCGGACTGCCATTCGTCCTTGACAACGTGGGCAGTTTTTACCTTTAAGATACGTGAGAAATGGTTTGGTGTACTTGCAGGTTGGGTAGTTGCTGCAGGCCATAAACTTGCCAAACCGTGAGAAACGCACCGTCAGTTTGCTGCCGCATAGTATGCATGTTTCGTCAATATCTTCCTCCACATCGATCACTTCCTTATCATCTTTCCGCTCATCTAATGTCTTTTTGAACGGGTTATAGAATCTATCTAAGAGTGGAATAAGTCCTTCCTGACCTTCTGCAATCATATCCAGACCCTCCTCCATCTGTGCGGTAAAGTTCAGTTCGAACACATTGGGGAACGCAGTCGAGAGGTAATCCGATATAGCGGTCCCCAGCTTAGTAGGCGTAAAGTATCTACTCTCTTTTTCAACATAGTACTTATCTTGTATAAGAGAGATGATGGGTGCATATGTCGATGGGCGGCCGATGCCTTTTTCTTCCATCGTTTTAATGAGAGTCGCTTCATTATACCGTGGTGGCGGCTTCGTCATCAACTCTTCCGGGAAGAATGAGTCCGGCTTCATCGGTGTTTCTGCAGTGAGGGTGATCGACGCTGCATTATTCTTCGCAAACTCCGGATTTAATACCTTCAAGAATCCATCAAACAGCACCTGCTGGTAATCTGCCTCAAACTCATACCCCTTACCTTTCTGCGCAGATGCACCACTTACCGAGTTAATATATACCTTTATTTGCTTAACAGATGCTTCTTTCATCTGGGTCGCAACCGCTCGGTCATGAATGAGCTGATAGAGACGCCTGTGGTTCTGGGTAAGAGACTTGCTTTTTTCACTAAACAACTCATCAGTTGTTTTATCAAGCCGTGTCGGACGGATGGCCTCGTGTGCCTCCTGAGCAGACTTTGATTTGTTCCTAAATCCTCTCGGTTTCTCAAGCGCATACTGTTCGCCGTAGGTTGCTATGATGTAGTCTTTCGCACGGAATACAAACTGAGATGAGAGGTTGAATGAGTCGGTGCGGTGGTAGGTAATTAAACCCTGTTCATATAGATTTTGTGCTAGACGCATTGTCTGTTTTGAGCTATAGCCAAACCGCTGGAATGCATCCTGCTGCAGTAGAGATGTTGTGTGGGGTGGGGGTGGATACCGGTTTACCACACTCTCATCAACCGCAGATACCTGATATGTTTGAGAAGAAATATCCGCAACAAGACTATCAAGATTTTCTTTCGATATAGTAGTTTTTGTGAAGGTGTAGTCTCCGTCAAAAAGGGCGAGCTTCGTCTTTACTTCATAGTCCTGATCGTCAAATTTGATAAGTTTGGCTCTCACCTGAGAAGCTGCATCCTGGGGTAAGAACATACCATAGATCTGATAGTACGACTCCTGTTTAAATGCGGTTATTTCCTTTTCCCGCTCAACAATTAGCCTCAGTGCAACGCTCTGCACCCTTCCTGCGGACAACCAGTTTTTACCCATCTTCTTCCAAAGAAGCGGTGAGAGCTCATACCCCACAATCCGGTCAAGGAGCCGTCTCCCCTGCTGCGCTTTTACAAGGTTGAGCCGTAGCTCGCCAGGATTCTCAAGCGCCTCCATCAGTGCTTTTGGAGTAATCTCATGAAATACAATTCTCTTTACGCTGTGCTTTTTTGCACCTGGTCCACCAATCTCGATTTCAGGCCACTGTTCTTTCACGAGTCCAAGAAGCACCGCAACATGGTAGGAGATTGACTCTCCCTCACGGTCAAGGTCGGTTGCGAGAATAATCTCGTCGTTCTGGTCTGCAAGTTTTTTGAGCTGCTCGACAACCTTCTTTTTTCGTTCATCTATCTGGTAGTCTGGTTTATACTGATGCTCAAAATCTATCGCAATCTTATTAGACGGTAGATCCCTGATGTGTCCCATGGTGGCATACACAAAATACTGATCCGCCTTATTCTGAATCTTCAGAATGCGGTTAAAGGTGCGCGCCTTGGTTGGTGACTCAACAATAATCAGTGCCATACGAGATTATATAATACTATTCAAATACAAATTACAAATGAGGAAGAAGTTTATGTTCTTTTCCTTCTCTTTATAAGCTTCATGTCTATCAGTGCACGCCTCATGACTGCAGTCGCTTCACGGCGTTCATTCGTATCCTTCGTCTGCGCAAGAAGTTTTTCAGCATTCGCAATTGCCTCTTGTGTTAGCTTTTCATCAATCTCATCTTGTCCATATGCCCGCGAAACAAGCACCCGCACTTCCTTACCATCGGTCTCAAGATATCCTCCGCCTATTGCCAGACTGTCATCCACCCCCTCCCCCCTATAGGTGAGTATTCCTTCCTTGAGCATGCAAAATAGGTGAGCATGTCTGGGGAGAATGGTCAGCTCACCCTCAGCAGAGGGCACAGTAATAGATGAGACATCCTCCTCATGTACTATTTTCTTCGGTGTAATAATCTTTAGATGCAACATGGTATATTCCGCTCATCACAAATTCATAACCACACATTCTCTCATCTACTCATATCTCCTTACTTCACCTCATCGATCGTGCCAACCATGTAAAACGCTGTTTCTGGCTTTGAATCATGCTTGCCTTCAAGGATTTCTTTAAATCCTCTTACTGATTCTTCTCTTGAGACATACTTTCCTGTTCTACCAGTAAATGGTTCTGCAACGAACATGGGCTGTGTCAAGAATCTCTGGATCTTTCGTGCACGGGATACGGTCAGCTTATCTTCTTCAGATAGCTCTTCCATACCGAGGATTGCAATGATGTCCTGCAGATCCTTATACCTTTGCAGAGTTCTCAGTACCTCGCGTGCAACATTGTAATGTTCTTCTCCCACGATCTCAGGATCAAGCGCACGGGAGGAAGAAGTTAATGGATCAACTGCGGGGAATAGCGCCTGTTCAGCGAGCGACCGCTCAAGTGTGAGTGATCCATCAAGATGGGCAAACGTTGCAACAGGTGCAGGATCAGTGTAATCATCTGCAGGCACATACACTGCCTGAATTGATGTGATTGATCCTTTGTTTGTCGAGGTAATGCGCTCCTGCAGCGCAGCCATTTCTGATGCTAAGGTTGGCTGGTATCCTACTGCTGAGGGGATACGTCCGAGAAGTGCTGATAGTTCAGAGCCTGCCTGAGCATAGCGGAAGATGTTGTCGATAAAGAGAAGGACGTCACGGTTTTCCTCTTCTCTAAAATACTCAGCCATCGTAACGCCGGTGAGCGCAACACGCAGTCTGTTTCCTGGCGGCTCATTCATCTGTCCAAATACGAGTGTCGTTTTATCAAGCACCTTTGTCTCCTTCATCTCATTCCACAGATCGTTACCCTCTCGTGTCCGCTCTCCAACTCCAGTAAATACAGACACTCCTTCATGCTGTTTTGCAACATTATGAATCATTTCCTGAATAAGGACGGTCTTACCAACACCTGCACCTCCAAAGATTGCCGCCTTTCCTCCCTTAATGAATGGAGCGATAAGGTCGATTACCTTGAGTCCTGTTTCAAACACCTCTTGCTTTGCTGACTGCTCAACGAGAGTAGGAGCAGGGCGGTGAATTGGATATCGTTTCTTAGCCTTTACCGGTTCTCCCTCATCAACAGTCTCACCCAACACGTTAAATACTCTTCCAAGTCCTGTCTCGCCGACCGGAACAGTAATAGGTTTTCCTGTATTAACCACCTTTGTGCCTCTCTTTAATCCATACACGTTACTCAGTGAAAGTGCACGCACCAGACCCTCATCAAGAATTGCCTGCACTTCCAAAGTAAGCGTCCCAAGCTTCTTGTCTTCAATGGAGAGCGCGTCATATACATTCGGCGTCTCATTTTCAGGAAAACGAATATCAACTACTACGTCTCTAACTGCGACTACTGTTCCTTCTGCCATACGATTAGTAAATTGTAAATTTCTATTAATGTCCTAACTCTCTACGCTCTCTTTTGCGGTAATCATATCCAGAAGCTCGCCGGTGATGCGGCTCTGCCTGATTTTATTGCTCAAGAGCGTGAGGTTGTAAATAACATCGTTTGCGTTATCTGTTGCATTCTTCATCGCAATCATTCGTGAAGAATGCTCGACTGCTTCTGAGTTGAGGATCGCTCCTCTAATCTTCTCTTCGATAAAACTTCTCAAAAGTGGATCGATCATCTCTTCAGGGGCAGGCTCGATAATATATTCTGTATCAGAAACTGCACTTGTGCGTTTATCAGCCTGCACCTCTTTCTTTCCTACTTCACCTGCAAACTCTTTTGATAGCTGAAACGGTAGAATCTGCTCTCGTACGGTCTCAGACCTGAGGGTTGAGATGAACTTGTTGTAAACAACACTCACCGACCGGTACCCACCTGATAGATACTTACCCAGAGCTAGAGCAAAAATAGCAGACACGTCAACAAGCGGAGCATTCGATGTAAAGTCTGCTAGTATCTTTCCTGCTGCGCCTGCGATAAACGATCCTGCCTTTTTTCCTACGGTAATGAAATCTGCTTTATCAAAATCAATTTGTTTAAAAGCAAACCGTGACAGGTTTGGGTGAAACGTACCAGCAAGCCCTTTATTAGACGAAACAAAGATGACAAGCTCCCGCCCCTCAGCTGGCTGAATAAGAAGTGGTGACTGGGATAGATCAATACGCTTGGTGATCTTCTTAATGATCTCCTCGAGTGTTGAGCGGTAGGGCTCAGCCTCGACTGCCGCAGCCTGCGCTTTTCTCATCTTCACAGCAGATACGAGCTGCATCGCCTTCGTAATTTTCTTCACATTATTTACCGATTTGATCTTTGTTCTAACCGGTCTTAATTTCATACCCGCCAATCGTACTTAGTATTTCAGAACAGATATTTTTTATTCACAGATCTCTCTGCTCTGTTCTCAACTCTCTTATTCAGCTCTTCTTCATGTTCTTTCTCAAGATTCCCCTTATTATCTACCACTCCCACCCACTTCTTACC
>CAZLAJ010000026.1:0-10952 GCA_964557525.1 uncultured Gammaproteobacteria bacterium
GCTTCCGGAATAAGATCAAAGACAACATCCTTTCCATCGATAAGAGTACTGTATCCAGCTTGAGGCAGCTCAACACTTGCGCCTGCGACATCTGCAGTAGGAATATCCAGAATATCTGATGCGTAAAGTGATCCCTTTTTTAGCCGCATCTTCGAGTGATTAAGATATGAACGGGGAGCACCATACACGAGCACATCAGTTGATGCTCGCTTATAGGTAATGCGTCCAACAATAGAGACAAGAGGCACAATCTCCTTAACACCCTCAATCTTTTTTATCTTATCGTACGCTTTTTGATTGAGCCGAAGCGCTGTGTTCTCCCCTGTAACCACATCAATCATCTTCAGTTCTTCCAGACTTGCTACTCTGCTGATGATCAGCCGCTCCACACCATATCCCAATGACAGCAAAAGAACGATAACGCCTATGCCAACAGACATTCCTGAGATCGTAACAAAAGAACGGGTCCGCTTTGCCATGAGATTCATGTATCCCAGTTTAATAAGGTACATCCTGCTCACCGTTCCCCCGCCATGAGCATCAAAATAGGCAAGCAGAGCTTCAAGCCTTCTCCCCAATATCACATTCCAAGCCTTCAAAAAACCTGCAGTGGGATATTTAATAATCGGAATGTGAAGAAAGATGTGGGTAAACCTCTCAGCCAGAAAAGACATGAGGAGAATAAAGAACACACCAACCATGCGAACACGATATAAAAAGTAGGGAATCGACCGAATATGCGCAGGCGTATCAAGCACAAACCGCCACACTCCGACTATCACCGCTTTTATTAGTTTAATAATATACATATATATAGATGTCTGACTCTTACTGCAGATGCAGTTTCTTTAAGAACTCTGGATCACGAACATTGGCCTCACCAATATCCTGATTATTCACCGCTTTCTTACCCTCTATCTTCAACTTCTTAATCTTATCAGTCGATGTGTATTCCTCCACAACCATCCCATCTACCATATGAAATATCTTTGTCGCATACTTTAAGTACTCAAGATCATGAGTGACCATAATAATCGTTCTCCCCTCTCCTACTAACCGGACAAATGTCTCAATCAACTCCTGACCAGATACTGTATCTAGGTTTCCTGTCGGTTCATCGGCAACTATGATTCTGGGATTAGTCATGAGTGCCCTACTGAGAGACACTTTCTGCTGCTGTCCTGAAGAAAGCTCGGTTGGTCGGTAGTTTGCCCATTTATCAAGTCCGACATACATCAGCGTCTCCATCGCCTTTTTCTCAATCTCCTCATATTTCATACCAAGCAAATGGAGGGGGAACATGATGTTGTTAATTACATTCAACGAACCTATCCAGAGAGGCTGCTGATAGATCATCCCGATGTTATGCCTGCGGAAAATAGCTCGATCGTCCTCAATCATCCCATAAAAATCATTCCCGTCTATGGTTATCTTCCCCGAGGTTGGGGACTCTAACCCCAGTATAGTATGAAGCATCGTTGACTTACCGCAACCTGATGGACCAAAGATAATCACAAACTCTCCTTCTCCAATGGTAAGATTAATCCCCTTTAATACTTCAACGGTTACATCAGCACCGATTTGAAATGATTTCTTAATATTTTCTGCAATGATAATGTCTTTAGCCATGTTGTTTTAGTGTAATTGTTTTTTTATCATTTGTCTCATTACTCCGCGTTTACTTTCCAATCGGAGCGACCGATCGCAAAAAACCAAACGTATTGGATAGATTATCTATAACCAGATTGAGTGCGTCTTTCGTTGATTTAGGAGTAATAATAACCGTATCTGCAGACTGACCAGAGTTTTTCGCCTTATCTTTAGATACGGCTCTTAAGTGGTAGATACGGGCAGGTGAAAGACCAGGGATAGTTACTACATGGTTTGTCGTAAGATTCGTATCTTCCTGTGTGCTCACATTGTATACTCCTCCGGTCCCCTCAGCATACTCAACCTGGGTGGTAGCCGGTTCGTCGGTATCCCAGCTCACGATAATCTGTGCTCGCGCCTGATCACCGATTCCCACTATGGTGCTCTCTACATTCATATTGAGTAATTCTGGAGATCTAAAGTCCACAGCCGTTTTTACAGACTGACTCACGGCTGTTGCCTCATTTCCAACGGTATCCTTACCCTTGATAACTATCAAATACTCTGTATCGTCGAGTAGATCTCGCAACACCACTTCATGCTTCGTCTTAAGCGAAAGTGAGATACTATCCTTTGCAGCGTTACTATTACTTTTTGGATGGTACGTTACAATTGAGCTTACCGGAGTATTCGTCTGCCACAGTAAGCGGATAGTTGCTGTGGGCAAACCGGCAACCTGCTGGACTTTTAGACTGGCGATCTTGGGCACGGGCAGGGTTTCAAACGTATAGTCATCGCTATAATACACGTTCGCTTCATCATCCTCAGCTGCGATACGATAATGGTAGACCGTTGCCTCGTCAAGTGATGAGACACTGATAGTGTGGTCTGATTCGGCTTTACCCACAGAGATCGTTTCGACACCTCCGTATGATGTCGACTTGCCATACTGAACCGTTATCTTTACCGCATCTCTCACCGTTAAGATAACCTCTGCAGAATTGATACTTACATCTATCGCTTTAACGTTTGAGATAAACGGGGAAGGCGAAGTCTCAAAGGTCTTTTCTTCAGAACTCCCTATATTTCCATCCTCATCAGTCCACCTCACCTTGTAGTAATACTTTGTTCCCGGTGTTAAGTTCGTAAGCGAGATCGAATGATCCGTAGTCTGCGTTGAGTTTGAAGGCTCCGAAGGAAAGTAATCTTTCGACGATGTTCCATACTGAACCCGTGAGTCAGCATTTCGATCTGTTGACCACTTCACAATCGCTGACTTGGTTGTAATCGTGGAAATGGTTGGCCCAGATGATAGACCTGCTGCTGAGGTATAGCGCCCATCAGGCAGCAATGATACGGCCTCGGTGTAACTGCCACAGTTATTCACATTATCACACGCCCGTACTTTGTAATAGTATGTTTCTTGATCAAGCCCCGTATCAACATACGCGATTCCTGTAGTTGTTGCTATCTGCTCGTAGGTCACTCCATCGAGCGATCGGTGTATTTCATATTTGGAAACGCCGGAGCCAACAAACGCTGGCGCTTCCCAAGACAGGGCAAGCTTCCATGATGATGTTGCCTTTACCGACACGTCTGCAATCTCCACATTCTGCGGAACACCCGGCTCAGTCGTGTTCACTTCGAATGTTACCTGACTATAAGCACCGTAATTTGCCGCTCCTCCGGTGCTGTCTGAGTTACGCGCTACTATATAGAATGTGTTTAAACCGGTGCGGGTGCCTGCAGCAAATGCCGATAATGACGTTGCTCCTGCAGAGGTCCAGTGTTTCAGATTGTCACACGCATCCTTCGTCGGGGTCTCGTTCACCATCCAACAGTAGGTTAGCTCGCTCACGCTTCCGTTATATGATGAAGGAGCATCCCAGGCAAAGGCAAATGAGTTTGCGGTGTTTGTCGCTGGAGATACTCTAACATTTTGTGGCGCACTCGGCCCCTCACCAGCGAAATAGTACAGTGCCTGCATTGGTGTTGAGTAGTTTCCAGCATTATCCTTCGTCCGCAGATAGAATGTATTAGATTCAGCCCGATATGCCGCATCTGCTATAGTTACGGTCGTATTCGTTGTAAGTGTCCAGTTCGAGAGTGTTCCTGAAGGGGTTCCCGTCTTATACTCATATCCAGCTAATCCTGATGCTGAATCAGTAATCGCAGGCCAGGTAAACGTAAAATTATTCGTTGGCGCGTACCCCGCAGGATCCACCGTTACTGTTACTGGATTGGTCGCCGCTGCTCCATCATATTTATATATAAACGGTGACCACACCGCAGCATCTATATTATTTGCACCATCCTTTGCCTGAATACGAAGATAGTAGGTAGTTCCTGATGTGAGCGTACCGGGCGTGTATGATGATCCTGTCTGAAATGTACCGCTTATGACGGGGTTGCCGATTGCTGATGTGCCAAAGTATACATAGTAGCCAGCGACTGACGATCCTCCGGTATCATTCGCTCCCGTCCAGCTAAACTCTGGAGCTGAGTGACTATACCATGTGTTTGTTGTAATCGCTGATCCGCCTGTTGCTGAAAGTGCGGTAAGTGCAGTCGGATTTGTCGGCGAGGTCGGATCATATTTGTATATAAAGGGCGCCCATACCGATGCACTCACCTTACCGGCCACATCTTTCGACTGAATACGAAGATAGTAGGTACTTCCGGCAACAAGCGGACCTCCAGGTGAGAATGTTGCATCCGCCTGAAAAGAACCATCGTTTACCGGATTGCCACCCACTGATGTACCGAAGTATACGTAATATCCGCTCAGACTTGAACCTCCATCAGTCGCTCCGGACCATGAGAAGTAGGGGGCGGTGTGACTATACCATGTGTTTGTTGTAATAACAGATCCCCCATTCTGTGAAAGCGAGCTGAGAGTGGTTGGATTTGTTGGATTATCTGTATCGTACCTATACGTAAAGGCATCCCAGATGGTGCCTTGTGTATTGCCTGCGCTATCCTTGGTTTGAATGCGAAGATAATATGTCTGGCCGTTTGCCAATGAAGACGCTGTATATGTTGTTCCTGTCTGATATGCGCCTTCATTCACCGGATCACCCGCAGCGGACGTGCCAAAGTATACGTAGTATCCATCTACTCCCGCACCCACTCCATCAGTCGCTCCAGACCATGAGAAGTAGGGGGCGGTGTGATCATACCAATTACCAGATGATATAGAGACTCCCCCGTTCGTACTATCCCCATTTATTGTCGTCGGATTCGACGGCGCTGTTGTATCTTCGGTTACATTTAACGTGAGTGATGCAACTGATGCACCGGTAAATCCGCTATTTGAAGAACTGAGTACTGTCTGCCAACGGATACCGCTTGTTGTAACGGGGAAAGAGCTTAGACGCGTACTTATCGTAGAGCGGTCATTCGCCTCGCCCAAACCAGACGATGCAGCCCATGCACCCAATCCTCCATTTGCGGCTGCATCCCACCACTTCCATGTCGTCCCTCCGTTATCTGATAATCGAAATGTTACATTCGCAGGATTCGCAGGCGATGCAGTTAATGAATCAAATGATTTAACTTGGGATGTATAAACAGCTGAGTTAAGGGTTACTGTCTGTGGTGAGGTTGCATATGGAGAGAGGATAAAATCGCTCGACTGTCTTGCTACGTCCGAGATTCTCACCTCATCAATTGTGCCGGCAAAATACCCCTGTGTCTCACCTGCGCCCCTTGCTCCTAACGTTGAACCGATAAGCAGAGGATTATTCTGATCACTTAAGGTCAGACTCACAGAACCAAGTGTTCCAGCGGCTGAGCCATCAATATACAAAGACATTGTCTGCGCAGAACCATCATATATAGCAGCTATGTGATGCCAATTTGTATCGGTGATCGCAGTGGTTGATTGGGTAAGTACCGCGTTGTTCCCATACGCCCACACTGTCGCATCACTGTTTGCAGTACTACCAGTCCCAGCGTAGAGTTTGCCGTTGTAAACATTGAGTGCATACACATCCTCCATAATGTTCGTCCATCCATTATTCACTCCGTCTCCTCCGATCTTCGACCAAGCAACGCCATCATATTTCCACACCTCTCCATCGCCAGCACTCGATCCTAAACCAGCATACAGTTCACCGTTGTACACAGCCATGGAACGCACCCTCTCAAACCTGTTAGTAACCCCGTCACCCCATGAGCTATTCACTCCGTCTCCTCCCACCTTTGTCCAACCGCTCGTAGTCGTACACGAACCAGTACACTCCCACACCTCTCCATCATCCTGAGTATTCCCCAGTCCCACATACAACTTACCGCTATACACCGCAAGCGAATCCACTTCTTCATACGTCGCACCAAAACTCTGCCCTCCTGTCTCAGTCCCATCTCCTCCGAGTTTTGACCAGCCAGTGGTTGTTGTGCATCCTGTTGCACATGCCCACACTTCTGCGTCTCCACCCGCACTGTTGCCGAGTGCAACGACCAACTGATTATTATATATTGTCATCGCGCGAACCCACTCATGTGCGCTCGCCCAGCTCTGGGGAGCGATACCTGAGGCATCTCCTCCCACCTTTGTCCAACCGCTCGTAGTCGTACACGAACCAGCACACTTCCATACCTCTGCATCACCCGTATTTACACCCAAACCTACATACAGATCATTCTGGAATACCGTCATCGAATACACATTCTCATACACATTCGTCCAGCTCTGGCCACTTACACCTGATCCACTTCCACCAATGACGCTCCACGTTGAACCATTATATGAATATACAAATGCATCGCCTGTTCCTGAACCCAACCCGACAACCAAGTTGTTATTATACGATGTCATTGACTGCACCACCTCAAACGTATTTGCGGTCCATGAACTATTTACACCCTGACCACCTATCAAAGTCCAAGCAGAACCATTATATTCATACACCAAAGCATTTCCCGCCGTTGTCTGACCTGTTCCTACATACAGCTTGTCACCATGTACTGTCATCGACTCAACCGACTGTAGTCCATAAAAACCCCAGCTTCTATTAATCGCATTTCCTCCAATACGTGACCACATACTCGACTCATACTTCCACACCTCAGCAGAAACTGAGTTTCCGATATGACTTAATCCTGCATACACGGTGGAACCGATCACATTTACAAAACCAACGGCTGAGTGTGTAGTGTTAAAGCCCGTTCCATCTCCTCCAATCTTTGTCCACCCCGTTATCGTACAAGTTGAAACTGGACACGTCCATAGTTCATTATCCCCTGTCTGATTATTTCCCCCCGATCCAACTGCAGCATACAGTGTTGTCCCTGAAACTCGTAAATTATGCACCTGTTCATGAGTTGCGCCCCAGTTTTGGGTGCCGTCTCCCGCAATGAGAGTCCAACCCGATGTGACTGTACATCCTCCTGAAAGATCACAGGTCCAGACCTGTCCATCTGCAGCATTCGCTGTATTACCTGTTCCTACAAATACCTTCGTCCCTGACACAGCAATCGCAGATATGATCTCAAGAGTGCTCCCCCAGCTTTGTCCACCAGTGCCCGTTCCATCTCCTCCCAACTTACTCCACCCGCTTGCTACTGCACAGCTACCGATGGTGCACCCCCACAGCTCAGCATCACCAGTACCATTGCCGAGTCCTACTAAAAGCGTAGTTCCTGAAACTGCCATCGCATATACCCCCTCATATGCTGCACCAAAACTCTGTGGAGGAGTTCCCGTTCCATCTCCTCCCAACTTACTCCATCCCGCAGTGACACTACATGAAGAAATAGTACAGCTCCACACCTCCGCATCGCCTCCCGCATTATTACCCAAACCTACATACAGCGTAGTTCCTGAAACCACCATAGCTTGCACTGCTTCGTAAGTGCTTGCTACCCAGCTCTGTCCTGCAGAACCGGTTCCATCTCCTCCAATCTTTGTCCAGGTGCTCGATGCGATTGTGAGCTTGTACACATGTGCATCCCCGGTACTATCACCCATTCCCGCGAACAGATCAGTTCCATCGGTCGCTAGTGATCTGACTGCTTCAAAACGATTGTCTACCCATCCAGTGCCATCTCCCCCGACCATACTCCATACAGCACCATTCCACTTCCACACCTCCGCATCGCTTGCTCCCGCTCCAAGACCAACGTACAGATCCGTACCGATTACGACACTTGCCTGAACCTGTGATTTTCCATTTACATCCCATGATCCTTCAATACCACTCGACGTGTTTCCGTTGAGGAGATTGCTTCCCCCCTTCTGCGCCCAGTCATTCGCGGTAGCCCGTGACAGTTCATACTTTAACTTGCCTGTATCTCTATCAAAATACAGCTGATACACACCCTTATCTATCAATCCTTGATCAGGCTTGGATGAGTCTTGCGCAAACGCATTTGAAAACTTCACCCAGGCCTCCATTGTGTGGGACTGAGGAAAAGAAGTTGAGGTGCTATCAGCTACCTGTAGTTGAGCATTTGTCCCATTAAACACCGCTCCGTTATTAAAATTGGTTCCCGTATACGTCGTATTGCTGTTCGTTATCGCATTATTATTACCGCTCGAGTCTGTCGGATTTCCTGAGCCCTCATCAAGATGTGAATACAGTTTAGTATCTCCATCTACCGTATATGTCTGCAACTTGAGCCGAGCATTTCCACCGGTAATCTCAACTTTTGATGAATCTGACAGAGTGTATCCTGAGGAAGATGAAAAATTCCAGGTAGTAGATGGAGCTGCGAAAACAGGGGTAAGAAAAAAACGAAGGATAAATACAACACCCATCAACGATGCTATCGCCTGTTTCCCCTTACTCCGGAGCAATGGAAAGCGAAATATTCTCATTGAGGAGCGTTGTGTTGATGTGTGCTGTTAATGGTATCCGATGACTCTTATTAATATAAGTTATAACTGTTATAAAATTTATACGGAGATGTTCTGAGAAATGCAAGTGCATTATGCACATTTTCATTGAACAGTTTTATCCTATATTTCAATAATCATCTCTACGTTAATATAGCTACGTCCGCCCGATTTAAATGGTATAAGGCTTTATAGCAATACATATTAATGGAAGATACTTCTCAGAATATTGCCTTTCATCTCTCACATCACACCTCTGGCCAACAGAACAAAAAAGAGAGTAAAGACAGATATGAAGGGTGGTGACCGAAGGTTAAAGGCCTACTGAGTCTATAGCGGAATGAAAGATATCTTCAGAATCAAATGGTCCGACAAGCGAGAAGTTGAGAGCAGAGGGAGTAAAGATGCTATTTGCAAGATCTATTACATCTTGCTGCGTAACGTCGTCAATGCGCTTAATGACATCTTCAACGAGTTCAAGATCCTGGCGTAGCACAAGATCATTTCCAAAAAAAGAAGCAACGTTTTCTGATTTCTCCATGGACAAAAGCAGCCTCCCTTTTATGAGAGCTTTCGCCATCTTAATCTCTGTTTCCTCTACCTCTCCTTTTTTCACCTTCTTATGTTCCTCGAGAGTAATACGAATGGATTCGCTTATCTTATTCACATCATTTACCACACCAGCCTGGGTTACGATATTGCCGCAATCATGATACAACTGTCTTCCTGTTGAGATGTAATAGCAGAGACCTCTCTTCTCACGAACTTCAGTAAATAAACGTGAGGACATTCCACCTCCAAGAAGTGCTGCAAGAAGTGAGAGTGCATATTTTCGATTATCATAAAATGAAAACGTCCGGAACCCTAAACAGTAATGAGCCTGTTCCGTCTTCTTATGCCTCACCACAAGTTGTGGCGCTGACTGTTTTTCGGTAATTGTATTCAGTTGCGTCTCGCCATTCCCCTTCCAGTTCCCAAAATGCTTTTCGATAATCGAGAGATACTTCTTCAGCGAACGGTCTTTTCCCAGACCGACACTTTCCGCATCATTTAATCCTCCCGCTACCGCAAGCACTACATTCTGGGGGTAGTAGAACCGATTCATATAATCAAGAAAGTCTTTCCGTTTGAACGAGGTAACTGTCTCTTTAGTCCCTAAAATATCGTATCCCAATGGGTGATCTAGATATAAAAGCTGTTCAAAGATCTCTCCAACTCTCTCGGCAGGAGAGTCTTCGTACATATTCATCTCTTCGATAATGACGCCTTTCTCGCGCTCAATCTCATCTTCTTTCAGCAATGGATGCAGTAGAATAACTGATAACAGCTCTACAATCGTAGGAAAATGATCTGATGTGGCCTTAACCCAGTACCCGGTATGGTCCTTAGCGGTGAACGCGTTAAAGTTACCGCCCAACCCTTCTATGGTTGAAGAGATTGCATAAGTTGACGGATATTTTTCCGAACCTTTAAAAGGCATATGCTCAAAGAAATGAGCGATACCATTTGTCTGTGCATTTTCATACCGCGAACCAGCGCCAATGAGAAGAAGCGTAGTGAGAGTTGGAAACGCTTGTGTGTCTACGAATACCACGCGGAGTCCGTTGGAGAGAGTGTATAGCTGCGGTTCCATTGGTTTATTGTACCAGATTGCTTAACGGAGAGCAATGAACTTTTATATCTCACGTTCGTATGATAACTGCACCTTCCTATCCTATCTCACCTGGTGCTCGACATTCTCATATACCATCTTTGAGATCTCTGAAATTACTTGTTCAAGACGAGTGAAGACAGCTCCTTTTGTCATAACGCACAGCAGGTATGGTTTTTTTCGATGATACACTATGCCGCAGTCATGCAACTGTAGCTCGCTCACATCACTGAGCTTACGTTCGCCAAACTTATGTGCCACCGTCACTCCTCTTGGAACGCCCTGAACCAGTCCGCGCATATATGCACTCCGTGAAAGTAGCTCAAGTGCGCGTTCTGACTGTGCGCGACTGAGATATGAAGCGTTGTAGAGCACGCGGAAAAAAGAAGCGTAGTCTTTGACTCTCAGATAGTACTCACCTTCAGTGGAGTTAGGTTTTTGTAAACCAAGACTCTCATATGGTCGAAAAAACAGATCAGAATCAACAGCGAGGGTGAGCAATTTTGCTGCTGTATTATCTGATTCAATAATCGTACGTTCGAGCAGATTACTTATGGTATAGCTACTCCCACGCTGCAGTATGTGTGACGGCTTTACATTCTGTGAGGAAGTGAGGTCGAACTCGCCAGAATACACCATCTTTTTTTGCATAAAAGATGGATCGCGGTCCGACTGCTCTAAAACAGAAAATAAGAGCGGCACCTTCAATAGACTGGAGGGAGCAAATAGTTCCGTTTCATTAATCCCGATCCAAGGTCCATTGTTTAAATCTCTACAATAAACAGTGATGTGCGTTGCGTCCCTATTCTGCAGCATCTTCTGGACAAGAGTAGTCAACTCTTCACGAAATGGCCTCAGTTCGGTATATACCCC